>JBEEIN010000183.1:0-3797 GCA_041169825.1 Pseudomonadota bacterium | reverse complement strand
GACGGCAGCCGCCAGCCAAGCGAGACCGAATTGGAAGGCGCACGCCACCTTGGCCGCCGCGTCGCGGAAACCGCCAGCAAGCTGTTTGGCTAAGGCCCCCGGGCCGGAGCTTGCCCCGCTCCGGCCCAAACCAGGCCTATTTCAGCAGGTTCTGCTGCCAGAACTGCAGTTCGGTCCAGAACTGATAGTCCTGGTTCTCCTTCTTTCCAAAGCCGTGGCCTTCGTTCATGCCAACCAGGTGCCAGGCCGTCCGACCCTTGGCGCGGACGGCAGCGACCATCTGGTCCGCTTCGCTTTTGGGCACGCGGGGATCGTTGCCACCGGTCACCACCATCAGCGGGATCGAAAGCCTGTCGACACGCGTCAGCGGTGAAATTTCCAGCAGCTTGGCCCGCTGCTTGGGATCGCGCTCATCCCCATATTCCACCCGGCGCAGGTCACGACGATAGGACTGGGTGTTTTCCAGGAAGGTAACGAAGTTGCTGATCGCCACGATGCAGTCCGCCGCCTTGAACCGATCACCGTACCGGATCGCGCTGGCATAGCACATATAGCCGCCATAGGACCCGCCCTGAACGGCCATGCGGCCGGCATCAATCGCCGGGTCGGCCTGCAGCCGATCGAGGAAGGCGCCGATGTCCTTGACCGAGTTTTCCCGCAGGAACGGCCCATTATCCAGGCTGACGAAGCGCTTGCCATAGCCGGTTGATCCGCGGACATTGGGATAGAACACGGCGATGCCCTGTTCGTTCAGCAGGTAGTTGGTCCGGCCGCGGAAGCCGGGGGTGGACTGACCCTCTGGCCCGCCGTGGATGTTGACGATCAACGGCCGCTTGCCCGGGAACTTCGCCGGGTCGGGACGATAGAGGAAGCCCGAGACAGCCTCGCCATCAAAGCTCTTCACCTCGACCAGTTCGGGTTCGACATTGCGGGCCGGATCGAGCCCGCCGGTCTCGCTTTCGGTCCAGCGCTTCACCGCCAGGGTCTTGGGATCGACCGAGAAGGCATCGGTCGGCACCTTAGCGGAAGAGACGGTCAGGCCGATCTCTCCCCATGGCGCAATCTCGACGCCGCCGATGCTGCCGACTGGCAGGCCAGCGACTTCACGCGACAGGCCAGTTTTCGGATCGAGCAGGCGCAGTTTCGAGATGCCGGCTTCGTTGACCAGATAGGCGATGAAGCTGCCATCAGGGGCAATGTCAAAGCTTTCGACATCCCATTTCTTCTCGGGCGCGCGGGGGGTGAACTTGCCGGTCTTGGGATCAAGCGTGCCAAGCCGCTGGAAGTCCGATCCCTCGTCGCTGGTCACCCACAGCGCGCCATCCGGCGCGTACTTCGCACCGCCATAGGCAATGGTCTTCTTGTGATCGCCGATCGGGGTCAGCTTGCCGGAGGCAAGATCGAGCAGATAGAGATCGCTCTTCTGGACCGATTGGTAATTGCCAACCACGGCCGTGGCATTGCCCGGTGCGAAATCGGCGATGCCCCAGCCGCCACCCTTGACCTGCAGCACCAGCCTGTTGCTCGCCGGATCGCGCGGGTCGATCACGTAGAGGTCGGAATCCGCGCCATTGCGGCGGGTCGATGAATAGCCCAGCAGCTTGCCATCGGCGGAAACGGCGTTGATCTCGTTGCGGCTCTTGCCGTCGGTCAGCAGTGTCAGCCGCCCGTCCTTCAGCGTGTAGAGCTGCCAGAACTCGTTACCACCCACATCCTTGCGCACCACCAGGGTGCCATCGCCCGGCATATAGACCCCGCCCAGCGGTTCGGCCTCAAAGCTGATCTGGCGGCGGGCCATGCCGGGGGCGGAAACGGTATGCAACTGCGCCACATTGCCGAACCGGGTTGAAACCAGCATCGCCTTGGTGACGGGATCCCAATCGACGAAACTGGCGGTGCGGAATTCCATGTAGGGCCGCGTCGCCTCGACCAGCGCCATCGGCACGGGGGGCACGCCATCAGCCTCGATCGCCGCGGGCTTCGCGGCGACTGGCGCGGCGCTTTGGGCGAGGGCCGGCACGGGCAGGAGGGTAAAGGCTGAAAGGCCAAGCAGGATCTTGCGCATGGTGGAAAACATCCCTGTTAAGTCGCGATGTGTTCAGGTTGGCGCGGCCAGCGCCAGTCTTCAACCGCCAATTCGACAAGCAGCCGAGCGGGGACTGCCGAATGGGCGGGCTTGCGCAATAAATCGCGTGACGGCACGATGTTCCCATGCGTGCATTCTTCCTTGCCACGGCTCTGGTCCTGTCCGCGCCAGTGCTTGCCCAGAACGTCCCTGCGGCCAGTCCGGCCGCGATCCTTGGTACTGCGCCGGCCGGCACGCGCTTTGGCCTGTTGGTGGTTGACGATCAGGGGCGCGAAATTGTCGCAATCCGACCGGACGACCGGTTTATTCCCGCAAGCAATACCAAGCTGTTCACCACGGCGGCGGCCATGGCCTTGCTACAAGATCAACCCGCAAAGGGTGTCTCGATCGGACTGGTGCCGGTGAAACGCAAGGCACCGAATGTTGTGCTGACCGGCAATGGTACGTTGAACCTCTCGACCGCGCCCGAATGCGTCAGCGGTTGCCTGACACCCCTGCTTGATCAGATCGCTGCCAAGGCCCGGGTGGTGGGTGACGTGATCGCCGATGACAGCGCCATGACCGACCAGCGCTGGAGCCCGGGGATGAGCTGGAACAACATCGGCACCGATTCCGGCACGGCCACATCGGCGCTGGTGATTGACAACAACGAGTTGCCGATCGTCGTCACACCCGGACTGGCTGGGCAGCAGCCCGCCGTGGCGGTTTCGCCCTATTACACGCTGATCAACCAGGCCGTTACCGTTGCCGATGGCGAAACCCGCCTGGGGATCGATCGCCCGGTCGGGGGCCGCGAACTTCGACTATACGGTACGATCAAGGCCGGGGCGCAACCTTGGCGTGAAACGATGGGTCTGGATGATCCGGCGGACTATGCCGCCTGGCGCGTTGCGCAAGGACTGGCTGAGCGTGGTGTCAGGGTGCAGGGAGTGACCAAGACGATCCACCGCCCCCTGGGCGCGGCCGCAAAGGATCAGGCATACAAACCGGCTTTCGCGGTTGAAGCGCCTGCGACCCCGCTGGTTGAAGAGGTCAGCCTGGTCAACAAGGTTAGCCAGAACCTTCACGCCGAATTGCTGGCCCGGCGCCTGGCCTTTGCCGCGCCGTTGCCCGATCCTGGCAAGGAGGCGCCGGTCGACAGCCTGGATCAAGGATTGGCGGCACTGCGTTCGGTGCTGGCCAGGGCGGGCTTGCCGCGCCGGGGGTATGATTTCGCCGATGGCTCCGGCATGTCGACCTATAATCGCATTTCCCCGCGCGCCACGGTGGCCTTGTTGCGCTGGACCGCAAGCCAGCCCTGGGCAGCGGCCTATCGCGCTTCACTGCCGATTGGCGGGGTGGACGGCACCTTGCGCCGCCGTTTCGCGGGAACACCACTCGCCGGCCGGATCTTCGCCAAGACCGGGACCTTGAACGCCACCAACGCCCTGTCAGGCTGGATGATTGCCGCCAGCGGGCGCGAACTGACCTTCTCGATCATCGCGAACGATGTGCCTGACGGGACGAGCGCCTTGGCGGCAATGGATGGCACTTTGCTGGCAATCGCGGCGCAGAATTGAACGCCGGTTCATGTTGCCTTGAGGCAACATGGCCCGAACTTCGCGCGCTTTGGCAATGCATCCTCTTTCAAGACCGAATTCTTGCGCTAGTGTAGCTGGGTTTCCGCCGGGAGGGCGGTGAATCAGGGGGTTAATATGATTGCAGGTAAGTT
>JBEEIN010000182.1:0-6363 GCA_041169825.1 Pseudomonadota bacterium | reverse complement strand
GCGAAGTGGCCCGCGCCGTGGTGCAGGATGTCGATGCCGGCAACTATACCGACAGCCTGACCCGCGCCGCCTTGGATGCCTATGCCTTTACCGCCGACATCACCGGGATCTGCCCGGCGGTTACAGTGCAGGGTGGGGCACGCAAGGATGCTGAATGGCGCGTGCTGCGTTCGGTCTGCCAGGCCTTCCAGGGCGACGGTACGGCCGCCATGGCCCAACTTGACCGGATGCAGGGCGGGGGCGTCTGGCCCAAAATCGACATGCTGCTGGCCCAGAAATACGCCGGGGCCGCAGGCAAGGCGCGCCGCGCGGTGACGATCGAATGGGATGGCGTGACCGAGATGACCCCGTGGCGCTATGCTTTCACCATCGCCACCGGGCTCGAACCCCCGGCTTCGCTGATGCGCGATGCGCCGGATCGCTATGCCTATGCGGCGGCGCTGGCACCAATGGTGCCCTTGACCACCCGCGCCGAAGGGGCGGACAAGGCTGCGGCGGCGGGCATCCTGTCCAGCGCAGCGATGATCGATCTCTACAGCCAAATCTATGCGCAGGAAGACATTACCGGCGATTGGGCTGACCGGGCCGGCCTGTTGCGCACCGCCTATACTGGCGAAGCGCCTTCGGACCGGATGGCAGCGATTGCGCAACTGTGGGACGCGGGCAAGGACAGCCGCGTGCGCTATTCGCGGATGGTGCTGACAGCCTATGCGGCGGCGCGCATGCCAGTGCAGGATGCTTTTGCTGACCAATCGGCCGATCTGGTCGCGTCGATGCTGGCGGCGGGGCTTGATGCCAACGCGCTGCGTTGGGCCAGTCAGGCGGAGGTTGGCTCGCTGACCTGGGCACAACTTGCGCTGGCATCACCCAAGCGCGGCACGCCGGTTGCTTCGGGCGCGCTGGAATCGTTTTATTCGGATGACGACAGCGACAACTATCGCAAGTCGCGCTTTCTGCTGGCGGGGCTGGCCGGGCTGGGGCGGATTGACCAGTCGACGGCCAGCGATTTCGCCTCGAAGCTTGAGATCAACCTGAACCGCCAGACCCGCTGGACCCGGTTGATCGATCAGGCCGCCGATTTGAACAATGCCGCGCTGGTCTGTTTGCTGGCGGGCGTGGGGATGCAGGGCGATGGCTGGGACAAGATGACCAGCGTGCACCTGTACCACATCGTTTCGGCGCTGAACCGCGTCGGTCTTTCCGCCGAAGCCCGGATGATCGCGGCCGAGGCGGTCGCCCGGGGGTAAGCCGCTGTCCGCCGCAGTCGATGCCTTTCTGGCCATGCTGGCGGCGGAGCGGGGGGCTGCGGCCAATACTTTGCTGGCCTATCGACGGGACCTGGAATCCGCGGAAGAGCTTGTCGGCCCACTGACCGCCGTTGACCGCGAGGGACTCTCGCGGCTTGCGGCCGCCTGGTCAGACCTGGCGCCTTCGAGCCTGGCCCGCAAATGTTCGGCGCTGCGGCAGTGTTTCGGCTTTCTAGTGGATGAAGGCTGGCGCAGTGACGATCCTTCGCCCGCGCTGCCACGCCCACGCACGCGCCGCCCGCTGCCGCGGATTCTGGGTCACAGCGATGTTGAGGCGCTGTTCCAGACCGCCGAGGCCGAGGCTGCGGGTGACAAGCCCGATGCCGTGCGGCTGCTGGCATTGCTGGAACTGCTCTATGGCTCCGGCCTGCGGGCGAGCGAGCTGGTCTCCTTGCCGCTCAACGCTTTGCCGCGCGATGCGCCGTTCCTGAACATTACCGGCAAGGGGGGGCAGCAGCGGCTGGTCCCGGTCAGCACCCGTGCGCGGCAGGCGCTGTCGCGCTGGTTGGCCCTGCGCGGTGACAAGGGCCGGCTGCTGTTCCCCTCAACCGGCAAGAGCGGCCACCTGACGCGGGTGCGGCTGTTCCAGCTGCTGCGGGATCTGGCCCTGCGCGCCGGGCTCGATCCCGAACGGGTCAGCCCACACGTGCTGCGCCATGCCTTTGCCACGCACCTGCTGGAGGGCGGGGCAGACCTGCGCGTGCTGCAAACTTTGCTGGGCCACGCCGACATCGCCACCACGCAAATCTATACCCACGTCGATTCTGCGCGGCTCGTAGAACTGGTTAACGCGCGGCATCCTCTTGCCCATCGCCGCCCGGCGGGCTAGCGCGGGGGCATGGTTTCCTATCTTGAGTTCGAAAAGCCGGTGGCGACGCTGGAAGCGCGGATCGCCGAACTGCGCGCCGCCTCTGAGGGCGAAGAAGTCGATATCGCGGCGGAAATCCGCCGGCTTGAGATGAAGAGCGCGGACTTGCTGGCCAGCACCTATGCCGCGCTGACTCCGTGGCAAAAGACTCAGGTGGCGCGCCACCCGATGCGCCCGCACTTCCGCGATTTCATCGCCGGAGCCTTCACCGATTTCGTGCCCCTGGGCGGGGACCGCTGCTTTGGCGAGGATCACGCGATCATTGGCGGGCTGGCCAAGCTGGGTGAGCGCCGGGTGATGGTGATCGGGCATGAAAAGGGCCACGACACCCAGAGCCGGATCAAGCACAATTTTGGCATGGGCAAGCCCGAAGGCTATCGCAAGGCGATCCGCCTGATGGAAATGGCCAGCCGCTTTGGCCTGCCCGTGGTGACGCTGGTCGATACCTCGGGCGCGTTCCCCGGGGTTGAGGCCGAGGAGCGTGGTCAGGCCGAAGCCATTGCCCGTTCGACCGAAGCCTGCCTGGCGCTGGACGTGCCGATGGTGGCTGTCATCGTGGGCGAAGGCGGCTCGGGCGGCGCCGTGGCGCTGGCCAGCGCCGAACGCGTGCTGATGTTCGAACACGCCGTCTATTCGGTGATCAGTCCGGAAGGTTGCGCCTCGATCCTGTGGCGCACCGCCGAAAAAGCGGCCGACGCGGCCGAGGCGATGCGCGTAACCGCACAGCAGTTGCTGGAACTGGGCGTGATTGACCGGATCGTGAAGGAGCCGATTGGCGGCGCCCACCGCGATCCCGAACTGGCGATCAGCGGGCTGGCCAAGGCTATCGGCGAAGAACTGGATGCCCTGGCCAAGCACAGCCCGGCCAAGTTGCGGGCCCTGCGCGAGGAACGCTTCCTGCGGATCGGCGAAGGCTGACAGGCGAAGCGTTTAGAGCACAAGCGGGAACTTTTGCTGTTCCAATTCTGTTGATCCGGTCTAGCAAGAGGACCGGGTCAAATGGATTGGGAACAGTTACCGATGTCCAGCAAATTCAGATATATCGCGCTTGCCTCGGCCGGTTGCGCGACAATCCTGATTTCTTCCGCCTGTGGCGGCGGGGCAGCCAGCGCCCAGGCGGTTCCCCAAACCGCACCGGTCCAGGCGATCAGCGCACGCGACAAGGCTGAAGGGGCCAAGGCCCACCCGCAATTGCTGGAAGAGTTTGGCGGGGCTGAGACTGGACCGCAGGCGGTCTATGTTGAATCGATCGGCAAGAATGTTGCGGTCCAGTCGGGCCTCAGCAACGCGCGCGACGATTTTACCGTCACCCTGCTCAATTCACCCGTGAACAACGCCTTCGCGATCCCCGGTGGCTATATCTACGTCACCCGCCAACTGGTTGCGCTGATGAACAATGAGGCAGAACTGGCCGGGGTGCTGGGGCACGAAGTGGGCCACGTTGCCGCCCGCCACGCCGCCAAGCGCCAGAGCGCGGCAACCAAGAACACGATCCTGGGCGTGCTGGGTGCCGTGATTAGCGGCGCGGTGCTGGGCAATAGCGAGGTGGGGCAGCTGTTCCAGCGCGGGTTCCTCCAGGGATCGCAACTGCTGACCTTGAAGTATTCGCGCAGCCAGGAAACGGAGAGCGACAACCTGGGCATCGCCTATCTGCGCAAGGCCGGTTACGATCCGCGCGCGATGAGCACGGTGCTGCAAGCGCTGGCCAACCAGAATGCGCTGGATGCGCGCCTGATGGGGTCAAGCAATCAGATGCCTGAATGGGCATCAACCCACCCCGACCCGGCTTCACGGGTGCACACGGCACTGGCCCGGGCCGGCAGCAATGCAACGGGGCTAACCAATCGCGATACGTTCCTGACTAGGATTGCAGGCCTGACCTATGGTGATGATCCCAAACAGGGGGTGGTCGAAGGACGCAAGTTCACCCACCCCGGCCTTAAGCTGGCCTATGAAGCGCCGAACGGCTTTTACATGATGAACGGCACCCAGGCGGTGGCGATCAATGGGCAATCCGGCCAAGGAAAATTCACCACCGCGCCATTTTCGGGCGATCTTGACGCCTATGTCCGCGCCGCTTTTGCCAGCCTGACCCAGGATAACCAGCAGCGGCTTGATGCGGGACAGATCAAGCGGACGACTGTCAACAGTCTGCCGGCGGCCTATTCAACCGTGCGGGTCAATACGGGCAACGGCTTGGTTGATGTCACAGTCTTCGCCTATCAGTTCGCGCAAGACCAGGCGTTCCACTTCGTCACGATCACCCAGGCGGGTGGCACCGGCACATTTGATCCGATGTTCCGTTCGATGCGGCGGATTTCAGCGGCGGAAGCGGCGGCGATCAAGCCGCGCAAGCTGACAGTGGTTAACGCGCGCGCCGGGGATACGGTCCAATCACTGGCCAGCCGCATGGCCTATTCCGACGCGCCGCTCGACCGGTTCCTGGTGCTCAACGGACTGACGGCGACCAGCCGGATCGAACCAGGCCAGAAGGTCAAGCTGATCACCTATTGATGACCGGGCGGAGATGAAAAAGGGGCGGCAGGTTGCCCTGCCGCCCCGGTTCGTTCGCCGTTCGGCGTTTGGCTATTAGCTGGCCGCAGCGTTGGCGGTGGCCATGGTGGTCTTGGTGGTGTTGAAGGTGCTCTTCAGTTCGTTACCAAGGCCCTGCATCGCGGTGATCGCGGCAACGGCGATCAGAGCGGCAATCAGACCGTATTCAATGGCGGTGGCGCCAGCTTCGTCGCGGAACAGCTTGTTGATGAACTTCATGGTCAGTCTCCTGTAGCAGTCTTCGGTACCCGGCTCTTGTCCTGTCACCCGGATCGAGCGATCCCCGGATTAGGTGACAAGTCTTTCAAAATATTTAACCACCTCGCGCCGCTTGGTTCGAAGAGGATACCTTGTCGGAAACGTTGCCCCACATGGCCTTGCTTTCGTCGGCAAAGCTTTGCAGCGCCGAGAACATGACCAAAACGATCAGGCCGCAGATCAGCCCCATTTCGATGGCCGAAGTGCCACGCTGGTTGCGGATCAGTCTGATGAAGAAAGCGGCAACCATTCATTCCTCTCCGCCATTTATGCGGCTAGGGTTTTATCGCATGGCAGGGCTAACGATTGATTGACGGCGGACCTTAACGTGCAAAATAAATCGACAATGGTGCTGGTGGTCGCCGCCGCACTGATTGACTCGGATGACCGCATCCTCGTCCACCAGCGTAAGCTGGATGCAGCGCTGGGCGGTCTTTGGGAGTTTCCCGGCGGCAAGGTTGAGCCTGGGGAAACACCCGAATCCGCATTGGTTCGTGAACTGGACGAAGAACTGGGGATCACGGTGGCTGCAACCGATCTGTGCTATCTTGATCGTTCCAGCGAGCCTGAAAATCCCCATGTTATTCTGCTTTACACCTGTCGCCGCTGGACCGGAGCGGTGCAATGCCTTGCCGGGGAGGCGCTGGCCTGGGTGGCTCCTGACGACTTGCTCGCGCTGGCAATGCCGCCGCTTGATGTGCCTTTGGCGCGGACATTGATTTCGTCGATTTAGCCGCTTGCCAAGCCGGAACGACCTGCCTATTAGCGCCACTCCAACGCGCCCGTAGCTCAGCTGGATAGAGCATCAGACTACGAATCTGAGGGTCGGACGTTCGAATCGTTCCGGGCGCGCCATTACCAAAAGAGGCTCACCGCAAGGTGGGCCTCTTTTGGTAATGGGGCTTGCGGCCCGCCGGGTTGCCGGTTCGGCCGCGCAACCAAACCCTTGCCTGCACGGTTTTTGCTGCCCAGCGGCACTGCAATAGCTATGAGGGCTTGTGGCCGACGAACCAACAGATTCAACCCATGCTGGCCAATCCCCTTCCGTCTGGCGCTATGCCAGGGCGAGCCGCGTCCATGTGGTAATCGATGCGGCGCCCTATTTTGCGCTGATGCAACAGGCGCTGATGCGGGCGCGGCAGCGGATCATGATGATCGGTTGGGATTTCGACACCCGGATCCTGCTGGGGCAGGGGCGGCGCTGGTGGAACCTGCCCGACAAGCTGGCCAACCCCGCGCGGCTGGGCCCCTTCATGGTCTGGCTATGCAAGCGCACCCGCGGGCTGGAAGTGCGGGTGCTGAAGTGGAATTTCGGGGCGCTGAAGTTCATCTTCCGCGGTTCGATGATCCTCGATCTCTATCGCTGGTGGCGCAATC
>JBEEIN010000181.1:0-3482 GCA_041169825.1 Pseudomonadota bacterium | reverse complement strand
GACCGCGAGGAAATGGACGAAACCAACGCCAAGCTGGCCCCGGGGCAGAAGCCCGCGGAAGGCAAGCCGGTGCTGCTGGGCATCACCAAGGCCTCGCTCCAGACCCGTTCGTTCATCTCGGCGGCCTCGTTCCAGGAAACCACCCGCGTGCTGACGCAGGCGGCGGTTGAAGGGAAGCGCGACAGCCTGATCGGTCTGAAGGAAAACGTCATCGTTGGCCGTCTCATCCCCGCTGGTACCGGTGCGGGCATGAACCGCCTGCGGGTGGCCGCATCCAGCCGCGATGCCGCGCTGCGCGCTTCGTACCGCAAGCTGCAGGAGAGCCTGATCGCTCCCGACAGCGCGGAAGAAGAGCACGCTGCTGAACTGGCCCAGGGTCCGGAAGCCGCGATCGGTGACGATCCGCTGGCGGTGGTCGAGGGTGAAACCCACGGCACCGACGCCGATGCCGGTGAATACCTGAACCCCGAAGCGGCGGACGGCGAGGAGTAATCCCTGCCCTGCCGTGACGGGTCAACGAAAACCCCGCCGGAGCGATCCGGCGGGGTTTTTCATTGGCCTTCGGTCAGTGTCAGGAGGTTTTGGTTGCGTGCCAACGTGCCAGCGCGGCAGAGACTGACTGCATCATCTCCATCCGGGCGTGAATCGGCTGGTGGGTCTGGCCGATCAGGACGGCGACGCCATAAAGCGAGCCGTCCGGTGCCTCGACCACGGCAACATCGTTATAGCCGGTCGCCAGTGAGCCAAGCTCCTGTCCGGTGCCGGTCTTGTGGAAGGCGTGCCAACCGGCGGGGAGCCCCGCCTTGAGCCGCATCGGCCCGCTGCGCGATTTGCCCATCGTTTCCAGCAACAGCCGGGTCGATGCTTCTGACAGCAGTTCGCCCTTGGCGAGGCGGGCAAGCGCTTTCGCCATTCCGGCCGGGGTCGCGCCGTCCTTCGGATCGGCCACATATTTCGCCAGCGCCGCTTCACGTACGTCCTTGGGCAGGCGCGCGCGGGCCTGTTCAAAATTGCGCCCTGCGGCGAGTTCGGGCGACCAGGTCAGGCCGGCGGCCGCGCTCTGCAACAGCCGTTCACCGGGGCCAAAGCGGATCCCCTCAATATCGCGACTTTTCAGGAAGGCGCGGATATGGTCCGGCCCGCCGACGGTCCACAGCAGGCGGTCGTTGGCGGTATTGTCCGACAGCGACAGCGCGTTCTGCATCAGCATCTGCACCGGGCGTTCGATCCCGCCCTTGTCCAGCACTTCCCATTGCAGCGGCTGGTTGAACAGGGTCAGGTCTTCGGGCCGGATCGCGATCTGCTGGTCCAGCTTCATCCGCCCGGTATCGACTGCATCAAGCACCGACATCGAGACCCACAGCTTGGACACGGATTGCTGCGGAAAGTGCTGGTTCAGCCGGGCGCCGACCAGCCAGTCGCACCCGGCCTTGGTGATCCCAATGCCGACCTGCCCTTCGAAGCTCTCGGCAATGCGGGAGATTTCTGCCTGCAAGGCGACAGGCTGGGCCGAGCAATCCGCCTGGAACGGTGGCGGCGTGGGGGGCTTGCCAACCGGATCCTGGCTCAACACCAGCGCCGGAGTGCCGCCGCTGGAGGTGCCGAAGGCATAGGAGCCAAGACCGGCCAGGGTCAGCCCGGCGGCCCCCGCAGTTAACCAGCGGCGCAGACGGCTGCGCCCGTGCCGCACCCCAAGGCGGGCGTTGACCGAGACGGGATTGTTACGTTGAATAAGCATAGGTCGCGCCCTAGTATTCACTTGGCGCCCCTCGGGAGCAAGGCTCCGTACGGCTTTTTCGTCAGGCGTAGGCCATCGATTCCAGCGCGCCAAAGCAGGATAGCGCCCCAGCATCACCAAAAGGTTGAAGCTGGCTGACAAATACCCCGCCAAGTCCGGCGGTCGGATCGATCCAGTAATAGGAATTGAAGATTCCGGCCCAGGCTAGACTGCCGGGTGAGCGCCCATTGGGCCCCTGTTCCGGGTTGATCAGGAAGCCCAGCCCCCAACCGGTGTGCTGATCGGGGAAGGTGTCATAAGGCTGGGCCAGCTGTGGCATGGCGGTGCCCATATGCCCGGCGCGCAGGGGGTGGACCTGGTCGCGGCTCATCTCGGCAATGCTGGCAGTGCTGAGCACCCGCTTGCCGTCCAGCTTACCCCCATTGAGTATCATGCGCACGAACTGGGCATAGTCCGGCGCGGTCGAAGTGATGCCGCCGCCCCCGCCATCGAATTCGCCGCCGCCAAGGTAAACCTCAACCTTTGACAACACGCCTTCACCCGAGCGGACATGGACGCGGGCTGCCCCATCCGGCAGCTTGTCGCGAAAGGCCGTGCTGGTCATGCCGAGCGGCGCAAACAGGTTGGCAGTCAGATAGTCGTTAAGCCGCTCACCCGTCGCCGCTTCGATCGCCAGACCAACCCAATCGGTTGCGACCGAATATTCCCAGCGCTCGCCGGGATCGAACATCAGCGGCATGGTCGCCGATGCGCGGCTGCCCGGCTTGGGCATGCCGACCGCGCCGTAATACTGCAGCACCTCGGGGTGGATGAAGAAGTAACCCAGCCCGGCGGTATGCGTCAGCAGGTGGCGCAGGGTGATCGCCCGCTTGGCCGGGCGCAGCTGTGGCTGCTTGTCCGGGCCAATGCCGATCAGCACTTGCGGATTGGCCAGTTCAGGCAGCAGGGCGCCGATATCGGCATCCAGATCGAGCCGGCCCTGCTCGACCAGTTGCATGGCCCCTGCCGAAACCAGCGCCTTGGTCATCGAGGCGATCTGGCAGACAGTATCCAGTTCCATCGCCGCGCCGCTGCTGACATCGGCCAGACCCAGCGCTTCAGCATGGCGGATCCCGTCGCGATCGACGATCAGGCCCACGGCTCCGGGCAGGTTGGCTTGGGCAAAGGCGGCGGCAAAGGGCGTGGTCTGGCTCATGCTGCGCAAGCTAGCGAGGGCTTGGCCGAAGGGGAAGCATCATTGCAGCGCGGGTGCAGGGCGAGTAGGGACGCGGACATGACCGTGACCACCCGCTTTGCCCCTTCGCCCACCGGCACGCTCCACGTCGGCAATGTCCGCACGGCGCTGCACAATTGGCTGCTGGCGAAACAGGCGGGCGGCCGCTTTCTGCTGCGGATCGACGATACCGACAAGGAGCGCAGCCGCGAGGACTATGTCGAAGCAATCCGCGCGGACCTGACCTGGCTGGGGCTGGTTCCCGATGGCGAGGAACGCCAGTCCGCCCGGTTCGATCTCTACGAGCGTGAATTCCAGAAACTGGTCGCCGCCGGCCGCGTCTATCGCTGCTATGAAACCGCGCAGGAACTGGAACTGAAGCGCAAGGTCCTGCTCGGCCGTGGGCTGCCGCCGATCTATGACCGCGCCGCGCTCAAGCTGACCGAGGCCGATCACGCAGCGAAGGCCGCAGCCGGGGAGCGACCGCACTGGCGCTTCCTGCTTGATCACGATGCGCCGATCGAATGGCTC
>JBEEIN010000180.1:0-2570 GCA_041169825.1 Pseudomonadota bacterium | reverse complement strand
CATCCAGGCAGCGCTGCGCCCCACCGAGCGAGCAGGCGCCAATATTGAGCCGGCCGCCATCAAGCCCCGCCATGGCAAAGCGGAAGCCTTCACCCTCGACCCCGACGCGATTAGCCACGGGGACGCGGCAATCCTCGAAGATCACCTGCGCGGTCGGGCTCGCGTTCCAGCCCAGCTTCTTTTCCGGCGCGCCGAATGACAGGCCGGCCGTGTCCTTTTCAACCACCAGGCAGGTGATACCCTTCGACTTTTCCTCACCGGTGCGGACCATGCAGACGTACACGTCATTCACCCCGCCGCCCGAGATGAACTGCTTGGTGCCGTTGAGGACATAGTGGTCACCATCGCGCACCGCGCTGGTCTTGAGCGCCGCGGCGTCAGAGCCGGAACCCGGCTCCGTCAGGCAGTACGAGGCGATCTGCTCCATCGAAACCAGCCCCGGCAGGTAGCGCGCCTTGAGCTCTGCGCTACCGAAGCAGTCGATCATCCAGGCGGCCATGTTGTGGATCGAGATGTAGGCGCTGGTCGCCGGGCAGCCATAGGCCATGGCTTCCATGATCAGCGCAGCTTCCAGCCGCCCCAGGCCAATCCCGCCGCTCTCTTCGGAGACGTAGATCGCGCCAAAGCCCAGTTCACCGGCGGCCTTCCACACGTCGACCGGATAGTGATGCTCTTCATCCCACTGGGCAGCGAAGGGCGTGATCCGGTCAGCCGTGAACTTCTGGGCCATGTCCTGGATGGCGAGCTGGTCTTCGGTCAGTGCAAACTGGTCGGTCATCAATCAACCCATGGTCGGAATGACGAAAGCATTGCCCCCATCGGGCGAGCCATCGGGCCAGCGGGCGGTGACGGTCTTGACCTTGGTCCAGAACTTCACGCCTTCCATGCCGTGCTGGTTGGTATCGCCAAAGGCGCTGCGCTTCCACCCGCCAAATGTGTGGTAGGCGACCGGCACCGGGATCGGCACGTTGATCCCGACCATCCCGACATTGACCCGCGCGGCAAATTCGCGCGCAGCATGGCC
Organism: Pseudomonadota bacterium; assembly: GCA_041169825.1. GTDB lineage: Bacteria > Pseudomonadota > Alphaproteobacteria > Sphingomonadales > Sphingomonadaceae > Novosphingobium. The sequence goes on along the minus strand of JBEEIN010000180.1, from coordinate 1,546 downwards.
GTTGCGGGTGAAGATGGCGACACCGTTGCCATATTGGTGCTTGCTCGGCAGGCTCAGCGCCTCTTCAAAGTCCTTGGCGCGGACCATCTGGAGGACCGGGCCGAAGATTTCATTGTGATAGCTGCTCATGCTCGGGGTCACCCGGTCGAACAGCGTCGGGCCGACGAAGAAGCCGTTCTCGTGGCCCTGCAGCGTGAAGCCGCGGCCATCGACCACCAGTTCGCCGCCTTCATCGACGCAGGTCTGGATCCAGCGTTCGATATTGGCCTTGTGCTGCGCGGTGACGACCGGGCCATAATGCGCCTCGGGATCGGTCGAGACACCGATCTTCAGCGCCTCGATTGCCGGGATCAGCTTGGCCTTGAGGCGCTCGGCGGTCTCATCGCCCACCGGCACCACGACCGGCAGCGCCATGCAGCGTTCACCCGCCGAGCCGAAGGCCGCGCCAGCCAGATCGTTGACCACCTGATCAAGGTCCGCATCGGGCATGACGATGCCATGGTTCTTGGCCCCGCCCATGGCCTGCACGCGCTTGCCCGCAGCAACCCCGCGGTTGTAGACATAGTGGGCAATGTCGGACGAGCCGACAAAGCTGACCGCCGAAATCGCCGGGTGATCGAGGATCGCGTCGACCATTTCCTTGTCGCCATGGACGACCTGGAAAATGCCTTCGGGCAGGCCCGCTTCCAGCCACAGTTCGGCCAGGCGGTTGGGAACCGAGGGATCGCGCTCGCTGGGTTTCAGGATAAAGGCATTGCCAGTCGCCATGGCGACGGCCCCCATCCACAGCGGGATCATCGCCGGAAAATTGAACGGGGTAATCCCCGCCCCAATGCCGAGCGGCTGGCGCATCGAATAGACATCAATCCCTGGGCCAGCGCCCTGAGTATACTCGCCCTTCAGCGCGTGTGGGATGCCGCAACAGAACTCGACCACTTCCAGCCCCCGCTGGATATCGCCCTTGGCATCGGCGATCACCTTGCCATGCTCGGCGCTGAGCATGTGGGCCAAGGCGTCCATATTGGCTTCGACCAGCGCCTTGAACTGGAACATCACCCGGGCGCGGCGCTGCGGGTTCGTGGCGGCCCAGGCCGGCTGCGCCGCCTGAGCGGCGGCCACGGCCCGATCCAGTGCGTCCTGCCCGCCGAGCACGACCTCGGCCTGCACTGCGCCGCTGTTCGGATCATAGACCGGCGCCTTGCGGACCGCCGTGAGGCCATCCGTCCCACCGGCAATGAAATGGTCGATCTGACGCATGAATGGGTTTCCCTCTCGAATCTTCGTCCCGCCGCCATGCGCCGCGCGAGACATGCAGACAATGGTCAAATGTGCAGAAGGGGTGCCGCAGCCGCTTGAACCAGCCCGCCCAAGCTTCATCCACAAGCAGCGCCAAAAGCCGTTCACGGAGACTGCATCATTGCAGTCTGGCGCACCCGACAGGATTCGAACCTGTGACCTCTGCCTTCGGAGGGCAGCGCTCTATCCAGCTGAGCTACGGGTGCCGAAGCAGGGCGAGCGGTTAGCAGCACGGCGGCGCTTGCGCCAG
>JBEEIN010000179.1:0-12528 GCA_041169825.1 Pseudomonadota bacterium | reverse complement strand
GCGCGGGCCTTCATGTCGGCCACGACTTCGCGGACGTTTTCCATCTTGTCCGGCCACATCAGATAGACGTCTGCCGCCTCGGCAGCGCATTCACGCGCTTCGTTGCTCAGCCCGCCGAAGTAGAAATTGGGGCACTTGCCAGAGATCGTGGTGATCCGCGCCGGGTCGAGCTTGAGGTTGTAGAACTCACCCTGGAAATCGAGGTGCTCGCCATTCAGCAGGGTGCGGACGATCTTCATGATTTCGGTCCCGCGTCGATAGCGGGGGCCGCTCTCCATCGTTTCACCGGGCATCGGCGAGGAAATGATGTTGACGTTAAGCCGCCCGCCCGTGCCCGCAGCATTGGGACCAAGGATGCGGTCGATCGTGGCAATGCGCCGCGCCAGTTGCGGCGGCCAATCCTCACCCATGCGGGTTGCCCACAGCAGCTTGATCCGCTTGACCTGCGTCGCCACGGCGGCGGCAAAGGCGGTGGTATCGACCCCCAGTTCATAGCCCGAAGGCAGCAGGATATTGTCGAAACCGCCTTCTTCGGCCCGCATCACGATGTTGCGGCAATGCTCCCAGCTGGACTTGAGGTACTGATCGGGAACGCCAAGAAACTCGTAATCGTCGTCGCACAGGGCAGAGAACCAGGCGATTTCGGGCGGGTTGGTCATGGCGTCAATCCTTGATCAGACGTTGTACAGGTGCTTCGACAGGCTCAGCACGAGCGGGGTTGGTGTGAATTGCAAGCCCAGCCCGCTCAGCCTGAGCTTGTCGAAGGCCATCTGCCCTCGCTTGTCCTTGATGTAGCTCAACACCGCCGCATCACGGCAACGGCACGCCGCGGGCGGCAACCAGCACCGCGTACCAGTCGGTGCGGGTCCAGCGCACCTTCAGCGCCGCAGCGCCTTCGGCAATCCGTTCCGCCTGCTGCGAGCCGATGATCGGGATGATCCCGGCCGGGTGCGCCATCAGCCACGAATAGGCGGCGACCGAGCGCGAAACGCCCTGCTCTGCCGCAACCTTGTCCAGCGCCGCGCAGATCGCGTTATCGCGCGGGCTTTCCGGCTTGGCCAGGCGTCCGCCGCCCAGCGGTGACCAGGCCAGCGGGGTCAGGCCCAGCATCATCGCCTGGTCGAGCTCGCCGTTCTCAAAGCAATCGATCCGCAAGGGGCTGATCTCGGGCTGGGTCGAAACCAGCTTGTGGCCCAGAAACTGGTTCAGCGCGGCTGTCTGCGTCATGGTGAAGTTCGAAACACCCAAGGTGCGGATCTTGCCCGCGGCCACGGCATCATCCAGCACCCGCGCCACTTCCTGCGGATGGGCCAGGATGTCAGGACGGTGGACCTGCCAAAGCTCGACCATATCGGTCTTCAGCCGGGTCAGCGAGGCATCGATCGCCTTGCGCAGATAGTCCGCACTCTGGTCATAGGGCAGCGGCGGCATGATCCCGCCCTTGGTCGCCAACACCATCCGAGCGCGCAGGCCCGGCTCGGCGGTGAGGACCTCGCCCAGCAGCGCCTCGGCATCGCCGAACCCGCCGGCGCCGTTGAACCCATAGATATCGGCCGTGTCGAGAAAGTTGATCCCCGCATCCAGCGCGGCATGAACCAGCTTGGCCGCATCGGCTGCACTGCGGCCATTTTCGGCCAGCCGCCACATGCCCCAGGCGATTGGCGAGACGGCAATGCCGCTGGCACCAAGCTGGCGGTTTGCGGGCGGAAGAGGCAGTTCACTCATGGCATTTTCCTGATTGGCGGCGCGATAGAGGCGCGTTCGATTAACTGGTGTGGCAGGCGGCGATGGGTGATGTCGCCCCCTTCGATAAGGATTTCAGCCGCGGTTTGGGCCAGTTCGGCCATCGGCTGATGGATTGTGGTCAGCGGCGGCCAGACTGTGCGGGCCAGAGTCGTATCGTCAAACCCGGCAACCGATAGCTCCGTGGGCAGGTTCATGTTGCGATCGTGCGCCACGGCCAGCACGCCAGCGGCCATGTCGTCGTTCGAGGCAAAGATCGCAGTAGGCGGCTCGGGCAGGCTGAGCAGTCGGTTGGCCCCGCGCACGCCGGAATCGAAATCAAACTCGCCATCGCAGACCAGCACGGGATCAAAAGCGATCCCGGCGCGGTCCAGCGCGCGGCGATAGCCGATCAGACGATCTTCCGAACCCTTGTGGTTCGGGTGCCCCTTGATGAAGCCGATCCGGCGGTGCCCGGCGTTAATCAGGTGGGTCGTCATGTCATCGGCGGCCTGGGCGTCATCCATGAAAACCGAACTGGTCAGCGCGTGGTTGGTCCCGGGCGAAATGCGGACAAAGGGAATGTCGAGCGCCTCAAGCGCGCGCAGCACAGGCTCGCAATCGGTCACCGGTGAGGAGAGGATGATCCCGTCGACCTGCGTTTCGGTCACCAGCCCGCGGATTTGATCGCCCACATCCGGGTCGGCAACATCGACGGGCTGGGCCAGCAGGCGGATGCCCTTGGCACGACAGACATCCCAGCAACCGGTCTGAATCTGGAACATGTAATAGGGGCTGTGATTGTCGTAAATCAGCGCCACCTGGTTGCTCTTCGCGCCAGACAGGATCCGCGCCGCAACCGAGGGCCGGAAATCCAGCGCCTTCATCGCTTCCTGCACGCGCGCCTTGGTTTCGGCCGAAACATAGGGGTGATCGTTCAGCACCCGGCTGACGGTCTTCACCGCCACACCAGCGCGCGCTGCCACGTCGCGGATATTCGAACGCTCGCTCATAGCTTGCGAAGCCCTGCGAACAGTTCAGCATAATCACTTGCAGCAGAATAGAAAACTGGTGGGCAACCAATTGGCGCAGCAACCGTATGGTCGCCAGCAGGATAGACCTCACCGGTGAAGGCGTGGATCCACTCGCCCTCGCCCGGCAGGATCACCTGCCGCTCGCGCGCGCCGTCCTCGATCACCGGGGCGACAACCATGTCGGCGCCATAGAGGTACTGGTCCTGCACCGCGAAGAGACGCTCCTCTTCGGGATAGTGCAGGAACAGCGGGCGCTGGGCTGGGAGGCCGAGTTCAACCGCCTGGTCGCACAGGTGGCGCACAAAGGGCGCAAGGTGTGCATGGACCCGGCTCCAGCGCGCAAAACACGCCAACAATTCGGGCGTGCTGTCATATTGCAGGTTGTCGTCGGGCCGGTTGCCCTCGTGACTGCGCATCACCGGCGCAAAGGCTGACAGTTCGCACCAGCGCTCCATCAATTCGACGGTCCGCACATTGCCCAGCAGCGAGGTATAGCCGCCGCAATCGGAGTGGCTGTAGGCATTGCCCACCAGCCCGGCCGAGAGCGCGGCGGTGATGACCGTGCCGATCCCATCATGCCGGGTAAAATCGACCGACTGGTCACCCGCCCACAACAGCGGGCAATGACCCTGCACGCCGGAGAACCCGGCGCGCATAAAAAACACAGCGTCGCCGGTCTTGCCGCGGCTTTCCACGGCCTGAGCATTGACCTCGGCCCAGAGCACCGGCCAGCGGTTATGCGCCTCCATCGGATCCGAGCCGTCGGCCAGCCGCACATCGGTCGGCAGGTATTCGCCGAAATCAGCCATCCAGCCGGAAATGCCGATGTCGAGCATTTCCTTGCCCAGCACCTTCTCGGCAAACCAGTCACGCGTTTCCTTGCGGGTGAAATCTAGCACGCCGCAATCGAACTCGCCAAAGTCGACCAGATAGACCTCGTCGCGATCGGGCTTTAGGCAAAAATGGCCGCCTTCGAGTGCTTCCTCGTAAAGGATGCCATCGTTGCAGAGGTAAGGATTGGCATAGGCCAGGAAGCGAATGCCGCGCGCCTGCAAGGCGGCAATCCGCGCCGGCAGGTCGGCATAGCGCTGGTTGTCGCGGCGCCAGTCCCAGAACAGGCGGCGACCGAAGCTGGTTTCGCGGATGCCGGCCCAGTCCTCGCACCACAGGCCGGAGACGGCAGCGCCTGCCTTGATGAAGCCTTCCAGCCGCTCAAAGCTGCGGGTGCCGTCCTTGAGGCCAACGATCGCTCCGCCAATCGCCCAGTCAGGCAATGGCGGCTGCCGACCGAACCGGCTGGAAAGCTGGCTGACCAGTTCGATCGGGCCATCCGCCGCATAAAGCTCGAAAGCCGCTTCGTTGCTCCACACTTCAAAGGCGTGGGCGGCGGGGTCAGTGCAGTCGATCACGCTATAGCAGGCAGCGTCCAGGTGCAGCGCCAGCCAACGCGAGGTCAGGATCGTCGGCTGGGGGTAATTGGTGTTCCAGTAATCGCCCCCGGCCATGCCGGATTCGTCCATTTGACGGGTGAGCTCGGTGGTCTTGTCGCGGCCGACGCCGGGCTCGCTGGTCCACATCGGGAAGGATCGGCCGTTGAGGGAGAGGTAGCTCATCTGCTCACCGCCCCCCCAAACGGCCTCGCCAGGCTCGGCATGCCAGCGCAAGCGGATGCGGTCATGGCCGGCCGTAAGCAGGGTCACGCACAGACGATTGTCGCGGAGCTCCAGCCGCGCCACGGCTGCACCAAGGTTCGAAAGCGTGACAGCCTTATCTTCAACCGCGCAGTCAAGCGGCGTAACCTGTCCCTCGGGCGCATCGTCGATCTTGAAGTTGCCGCGATACATGACAACGGAGGGATTGCCGCGAGCGGAGTCGAGCACAGGCGCTTCCGGCCGGTGACGCAAGACCAAGCGCCCCGCGAAATGCAGATCAAAACCGCCATCAATCGCCGAAAATCCGGCTTCCAAGTTCATTTACCCAACCTCTCACCCGTGCTGTTGCGTCAATGTCACAAGCATCGCGCGAACCACGTGTGTCCCGTATGACACCGCTTGACATATCGGGCGCCTCACAGCAATTCAAGCACCAACCGGAAGGGTGCGCCCTGTCCGGCAGAGGAGAATACGCCGTGGGGCAGGAGGCCCCCGGTTGAAGGGAGGAACTTCCATGAAGTCGATGCTTCGTACCTCGTCGGCCCTGCCCCTGGCAGCGCTGGCTCTGGTTGCTTTTGCCGCCCCGGCCTATGCCCAGGACGCGGCCAAGGACGATGATGGCGCCCCGGGCGAAATCGTCGTTACCGCCCAGAAGCGCGCGGAAAACGTGCAGGACGTGCCGGTTGCCGTTTCGGTGCTCAGCGGCGAACGCCTGGCTGAAGCCTCGCGCCCGTCGATCGAAAGCGCCTCGCAAATGGTGCCGTCGCTCAACTTCCTGAAGTCGGGCACGACGCTGAACCAGACGATCTTCCTGCGCGGCGTCGGCACGGCCACTTTCTCGATCGCCGGTGAGCCTTCGGTTTCGACCGTGGTTGACGGCGTGGTCTATTCGCGTTCGGGCGAAGCCTTCTCGGACATGGTCGACGTGGCCCAGATGGAAGTTCTGCGCGGCCCGCAGGGCACCCTGTTCGGCAAGAACGCATCGGCCGGTGTGATCAACATCACCACCCAGATGCCGAAGATGGAATTCGGCGGCGCGCTTGAAGCCAGCTATTTCGATCGCAACGAATATCGCCTGAAGGGTTCGGTCAACCTGCCGGTCGGCCAGGATCTGGCTGCCCGGTTCACCGGCTTCTACGGCGAGTATGATGGCAACATCCGCAACACCACCACCAACTCGTGGGTCAACGGCTACAAGCACTACGGCGTGCGCGGCCAGTTCCTGTACGAGCCGAGCAACGATCTGCGCCTCTACCTCGCCGCTGACTATTACAAGAACAACGACGATTGCTGCGCCGATATCATCGCTACTGGCGCGCTGACTGGCGCTGGCGTGGCGACCACCAACCTCGGCTTCCTGGCCCTGCCCACGCCGCTGGGTGCAGATACCCGCACCGTGGCGCAGAACCTGGTCACCTCGACCCTGGAAGAAGGCTGGGGCGTTTCGTTCCAGGCTGACATCGGTCTGGGCGATCACAACCTGACCAGCATCACTGCCTATCGCGGCTGGGACAACACCGAAATCCGTGACGGTGACTGGCTCGACCGCGCCTATGTTGGCTTTGCCCAGCTGCATGACTCGGGTCCGCAGACCTCGAACACCTTCACCCAGGAACTCCGCCTGACCTCGCCTGCCGATCAGGCGCTGTCCTATGTGCTGGGTGCGTTCTACTCGCGCGCCGAGTCCGAGCGTACCTTTACCCGCAATGTGACCCAGTGCACGGCCGCTGCCGGCGCACCGACCACCACGCTGGTTCCGTGCGGCAGCGCCTTCGCCAACCCGTCGACCACCCCGAGCGGTTCGGCCACCTTCGGCTCGACCTTCAACAACGTCGCGGTCTTCGGCCAGGCCACTTACAAGCTGTCGGACACCGCCCGCTTCATCGCTGGCCTGCGTTACACGCATGACGAACTGTCGGTGTTCCACAGCCGCAAGTCGCCGCTGACCGGCCCGGGCATCCAGCCGAACTTCGATCAGGGCGTCTATAACGAGTACCTGCGTCTGGTCGGCCTTGGCACCGCCCCGGCAGCAGCAGCCACTGCTGCGGCAGCTTCGTCGAATGGCGTTCCTTGGACGGCCAAGACCAATAACGACAACCTGTCGGGCAAGGTCGGCTTCCAGTTCGATCTCAACGAAGACACCATGGGCTATGCAACTTATGCGCGTGGCTACAAGGGTCCGGCCTATAACGTCTTCTTCAACCTGACCGGCACCGGCACCAATGTGATCGAGCCGGAAACTTCGAACTCTTACGAGATCGGCCTGAAGAATACGCTGCTCGGCGGTGCGCTGACCTTCAACATCGCCGCCTACTATGCCCGCTACAACAACTTCCAGGCCAACAACCCGGATCTGGTGGCTGGCGTGGTTGTGACCCGTTTCACCAATGCCGGTTCGGTCTCGACCAAGGGCATCGAAATGGATCTCGCCTGGCGCGTTGGCCCGAACACCAACATCAGCGGTGGTCTGTCGGTTAACGATGCCCACGTGGTGAACTTCAAGGCGCCGCTCGGTTCGACCGCGGCGATCCCGGCTGGCACCAAGCTGGGCTATGCCCCGACCTGGAAGGGTTCGATGGCCGTGGATCACACCATCGAAACCGGTGCCTTCGCAAATCTTGCGTTTGGCGCTTCGATGAACTTCCAGAGCAGCCAGCTCTCGCTGTTCGCGGCTGATGCCGTGCAGCGCCAGTTTGGCACGATCCCGGCCTATGCCCTGGTCAATGCCAACGTTGGCCTGGTCGATCCGAACGACAAGTGGAAGCTGACCTTCGTGGTCCGCAACCTGTTCGACAAGGCCTATCCGGCGGCGATCGTCAACGGCGGTGTTGGCGGTTCCTACCGCTACCAGATCCCGCGCGATGCGGACCGTTACTGGGGTGTGACGGGCCGGTTCAGCTTCTGATCCAGCCCGGCCATACGGCCAAAAAGAAAGGCCCCCTGTCGCAAGGCAGGGGGCCTTTTCTTTTGCCTGAACTGCTTGGCAGCCCCATTCCCGCTCAGGCTGAGCTTGTCGCAGCTCCCTCGGCAAAGCGCCGCGCAGGGCCTTCGACAAGCTCAGGCCGAGCGGAAATTGTAGTGGGCGTCTATTGCATGATCAGGCTGGGCAGCCTCCACCCTCATCCCTCATCGTGGGCCACAATCCGCGGCACTAGGAAGTGGATCACGCCCAGCGCGAGCAGGTAGGAAACCGCCGCACCATAGAACAACGGGGTATAGCCATAACCGTTGGTCAGCAGCCAGCCAGTCGTCTCCTGAATGCCGAAGCCAGCCAGGTTGCCGGCGATGGCGCCAATCGCCATCACCGTACCCACGCGCGAGCTGGGGACGGCGTCGGCAGCAAAGCCGAAGATGTTGGTGGAGAAGCCCTGGTGCGCGAACAGGGCCATGCCGATGATCGCGGCAGCGGTCCACGGACTGCTGGCGGTCAGCGCCAGCGGGATCGGCACGATGATCAACGCATAGAGCAGCAGTGCTGTCTTGCGCGAACGGTTGACGCTCATCCCGCGGGCCAGCAGCCGGGGAAAGACCACACCGGCTGAAAGCGCACCAACCGCCGCCAGGGTAAAGGCCAGCGCGGTCGGCCCGATCAACTCCTTCTGTGTCAGGCCGAAGACCTTCACAAACAGGTCAGGCAGCCAGAAGGTGAAGAACCACCAGAACATGTCGGTCAGCGCCTTGGCCCCGGCGATGGCCCAGGTGACCTTGTCCTTCAGCGCCTCGCCGAACGAGGGCTTGGCGGCTTCGACCAGCGTGTCAGCCACCGGTTGCAACTTGCGCGTCCCGGCGATCCAGAAAGCCAGCCAGACAAAGCCGATCAGGCCGGTAACAATAAAGGCGGCGTGCCACCCAAACAGGGCGGCGAAAGGAATGACGGTCAGCGGCGCGATAATATTGCCCAGATTCGGCGCGGAATTAACAATCCCCATCGCCATCGAGCGTTGCTTCAGCGGCAGGAACACGGCCGCCGCCTTGACTGCGGCGGGGGTATTGATGGCCTCTGCCGCGACCAGCGCGACGCGGGCCGATACAAACTGGGTAACGGTAGTGGCAAAGGCATGGGCCATGCCCGCCAGGCTCCACAGGCCAACGGCGGTGCCATAGGCGCGGCGCACGCCGAACCGGTCCAGCAAATAGCCCACGAAGATCAGCGCCGAGGCTGCCGCCAGCTGCGACATCGACGCGAAGTGCGCGAATTCGGCATCGCCCCAGCCATATTCCGCCTCGATACTCGGCTTGAGCAGCGAGAGGACCTGCCGATCGACATAGTTGATGATCGTGCCGAAAAACAGCAGCGTGATCAGCAGATTGCGCGAACGGATCAGGCTCAATTCAGTTTGATTGGTGCCGCCGGTGGCCATGGCTCTTCCCCAGACTTTGTCTTTTGCTTGCTTGCAGACTAACGTTTCGGCGGGATAAGGGAAGGTCAATATGACACCGCAGGACAGAAACGTGGGCAAGCGCCCCGCGATCGACTGGGATGCCCTCCCCCACGGCGGCGATCTGTATGGCGAACTGCACCTGGCGGAACTGACCGCCCAGGCCGCCAGCAAGAAAGACAGCGTGTTCCCCGGCCTGGCGATCTGTGGCGTGGCGGCCGCAGCCGCAGCTTGGCTTTCCGAGCATTACGGTTTTCCGATTATCCTGCTTGGTCTGCTGATCGGTCTCTCACTCAACTTTATCGCGCGCGAGCCGCGCTCGCACCGCGGGTTGGACTTTGCTTCGCGGACCTGTTTGCGGGTGGGGATCGTGGTGCTTGGCCTGCAAGTGACGGTTGAGCAAATCACCGCGCTGGGTGCGGCGCCGTTCCTGGCGCTGCTGGTGGTTATGGCCACCACCTTTGCCGCCGGGATCGCTGGTGCCCGCATGGCGACCCAGTCCCGCTATGCCGGGATGCTGGCTGGCGGCTCAACGGCGATTTGCGGAGCCAGCGCCGCGCTCGCGCTCTATGGCGTGATCGGCAAGGAACGGCTCAGCCAGGCCCAGTTTGCGCTGACCCTGGTCGGGATCAGCCTGGCCAGCGCTTTTGCCATGTCGGTCTATCCGGTGCTGGCGGCGGAACTGCACCTGACCGACCAGCAGGCCGGCTTCCTGATCGGCGCTTCGATCCATGATGTCGCCCAGGCCATTGGCGGCGGCTATGCCTTTTCCGATGCGGCTGGCTCTTACGCCACGATCGTCAAGCTGGCTCGCGTTGCTCTGCTCGCGCCGATCGTCGTTCTGGTCAGCTTCATGATGCGCGGCAGCGAGGCCGCGGGAGAGGCGCAGCCGCTGTGGCGCCGCCTTGCCCTGCCCTGGTTCATCACCGCTTTCCTGGGCACTGTCGCGCTCAACAGCGTGATCGCCGTGCCGCAGGTCATCAGCCACTACGCCCTGATCGCTTCGAAGGGCCTGCTGCTGCTGGCCGTCACGGCGACAGCAATGCGCAGCCGGATGGACCTGCTGCTGGACATGGGCTGGCGGGCCACCATTCCGGTGGTTGCAGCCACCCTGGCCAGCTTTGCCACCGCACTCGGTTTTGCCGTCCTGCTGCTCTAGCCGGGCTGTTCGATCACCATGATCGAAACATCGGCCAGCCCTTCGCGCAACTTCTTTACCTCGGCATATTCCGGGGAGTTCCAGAAGGCGTGAATGGCGGCCTTGTCCGGCCACTCCGAGATTACCACCGAAGCCCCGGCCCAGCCCTCACCTTCAAGGATTTCCGCGCCCGGCGCCCGGACGACATATTTGCCGCCGAACTGCCCGATCAGTTTGGCCGCTGCCGGTCCATAGCCGGTGATAAACTTCTCCCGATCATGAATGCGGGCGGTAACGATCATCCAGGCGGTCATGGTTTGGCTCCATAGCTGGCGGGCATAGTGAAGATGGTTGGGTCAATCGGCTGCCCAACCACCGCCTTGTCCCAGTAAACCGTGTTTTGCCGCACCCCGTTATAGAACAGCGTGACGCTGCGGGCCTGCAACCAGCGCGGGTTCCGGAAGAACACAAAATCATCATAGACCCGTTCATGCCAGCCGCGCGGGGTGGCAAAGCCCATGTACCGAATGTAGCGGCTGGTGCGATCGATGCCGAACAGGGTTGGCTGGCCGGTGGGGTCAACAATCCGCACCATGTCGAGCGCATGCCCGTCAACAGTGCGGTCTGGCGCGCGCTCCAGCTTGAACCCCTGTTTCAGCGCCATGCGGATAATGCCAAAGCCGAAATTCGCCGCCCAATAGGCATCGGCTTCTGCCTTCGGCACCACGCCCTTGTCGTTCCAGGTGGTTTCGCCGTCATAGCCAACTTCGAACAGCAGCTTGCTGCCGGATTTGGCCGTAATCCGCACTTTGCCTTCGGGGCCGTGGGCCGCGGTGCGATTGGGATCGAGCACCCGCCACATGACATAGCTGTCTGCCCGCCGAACGACCCCTGGTTGGTCCGGCGCATAGAATTCCGCATGCCCTTCCAACCGCAGGGTCGCCGGACTGAGCCAGACCTCGCCGCCGGCCACTTCGGCAGCCTTGCTGATAATTGCCCGGGCATCGTCTGCGCGGATCGGCGATGCAGCAAGCAACAGCGCAGCGGCAATCAGGGTGTAACGCATGGCCGGCTCCTCCCGTTACTGAGGACTATGGATTTGTCCGGACAAATTTGCAATGCTGCGACCTCTGCCCCGGAGGAACTTCACGATGGTACGATCCCTGCTGCTCGCTGCTGCGCTAGCGCTAATGCCCAGTTCCGCACTGGCCCGTGACCAAAAAGCCGAAATCGCAGCCCAGGGCGATATCTGGAATGCCGCCTATTCTGCCGGTGATTGGGCTGCGATGCGCAAGCTCTATGCCGACGATGCCTGGCTGATGACGGATAAAGCCCCGGCGGCAAAGGGCGCGGATGCCATCATCGCCTACCTGCGGCGGTTCCGCGATCAGGGGGCAAAGGTCACCTTCCGGTTTGAGCCGGAACATATCTCGATCCAGGGCAAGGTCGGGATCCTCGTCGCCAAATATTGGATGACTGCCCAGCTGCCCGACAAAACCGCGATCAACAGCGCTGGGCGTTCCATGCTGATCTACCAGCGCCGCGGCAACCGCTGGCTGCTGTGGCGCGACATGGACAATACCACGCCCGACGTGAAGGCTGACCAGGTCCCCTGACACCCCCTTCCATGATCCGGCTTGTGCCGGGCCCCAAGTTGCGCTTTGTCGCGCCCATTCGCGGCCGGTGATTCCGGACTGCGCCAAATCTTCGGGGAGTGCCTGAATGAAGTTTCGTTTGTTTGCTGCCGGCGCGTCGCTGCTGGCTGTTTCCGCACCGGCTCTGGCCGACGAAGGCATGTGGCTGCCCAGCCAGATGGCCGAAGTCGCCGCCAAGATGAAGGAAGCCGGGGCGCAGGTGCCGCCGGAACAGCTGGCTGACCTGAGCAAGGCCCCGATGAATGCGATTGTCTCGCTCGGCGGTTGCTCGGCCTCGTTCGTCTCGCCCGAAGGCTTGGTCGTTACCAACCACCACTGCGTCTACGGATCGATCCAGTACAATTCGAAGCCGGGGCAGGATTACCTGACCGACGGCTTCCTGGCCAAGGACAAGAGCGCCGAAGTGCCAGCCGCACCGGGCACCCGCATCTTCGTGATCGAGGCCCTGCGCAATGTCACGACTGACATGCTCAAGGGCGTGACCGTCAAGATGACCGGTCGTCAGCGCTATGACCGGATGGATGCCAACCGCAAGGCGCTGATCGCCACCTGCGAAAAGCAGCCGAACCGCCGCTGCGACGTGCGCAGCTATTTCGGCGGCGAGCGCTACTTCCTCCAGCAGCAGCTTGAGATCAAGGACGTCCGCCTTGTCTATGCCCCGGCGGGCGGCCTCGGCAACTTTGGTGGCGAAACCGACAATTGGCAGTGGCCGCGCCACACCGGCGATTTCGGCTTCTACCGCGCCTATGTCGCGCCCGATGGCAGCTCGGCCACCTTCTCGAAGGACAATGTTCCCTACAAGCCCAAGTCCTGGCTGACGACCGCCAAGGAAGGCCTGAAGGAAGGCGATTTCGTGATGCTGGCGGGCTTCCCCGGCAACACCAACCGCTGGCGCATGGCCAGCGAAACCAAGGCGGTCTTCGCCGACCGTTATCCGCTGACGCAAAA
>JBEEIN010000178.1:0-27042 GCA_041169825.1 Pseudomonadota bacterium | reverse complement strand
TGGGATGAATTGCCGTATTCGTTCAGCGGGGCCGAAAGTGCCTCGAATCCGTGCATCGTCGCGCGTGCGGTGAGGAAGACGAGCGGCCCGCAGGGAACGACTTCTACGGTGTATTCGGGTTGGGGTTACTGCGCATCCCGGGAAGGGGGGATGGCTCCTCTGGATGCGGGTGGTTCTTGCTCGTTAACCTGCACTCAAGCGCCCCCGCCGCCGCCGCCGCCGCCCCCGCCGCCCCCGCCGCCGGCTGTGGTCTGCAACAAGGGTCCGTACATCGTGTTCTTCGACTGGGATAAGTCGGACATCACGCCTGAAGCGGCTTCGATCCTCGACAGCGCAGTCACGGCCTATGCCAACTGCGCCAACGTTCCGATCATGCTGGCCGGTTATGCCGACCGTTCGGGCAAGCCGAAGTACAACCAGGGTCTGTCGGAGCGTCGCAACGCGTCGGTCCGCGGCTACCTGACTTCGCGCGGTATCGCCGATGGTGCGATCACCAGCCAGGGCTTTGGTGAAAACAACCCGCGGGTGCCGACTGCTGACGGCGTGCGCGAGCTCCAGAACCGTCGCGTGGAAATCACCTACGGTCCGGGTTCGGGTATGTAATCAGCTGCCACAAGGCGCTAAAGGATCAGGGGGTCGGAGCAATCCGGCCCCCTTTTCTATGGATGGAGGGGAATTTGGAGAGAACAATGCAGCCTTACCTGACCCCCGCCTTGATTGCTCTGGCCCTCGCCGGGTGCACGACCACCTCAAGCAAAAGCACCAACCTGGCCTTCGCCCAGCTTGCTAATGCAGATGGACGCCCCGTTGGGACGGCAACAATTACCCGCAGCCACGGCGAGACCCTCATCAATCTGACGGTGTCCGGAACGGCCGGAGCCGTTCACGGGATGCATCTCCACGCCGTAGGTAAGTGCGAGGCACCGTTTGCCAGCGCCGGACCGCACCTTAATCCGACCGGACACCAACATGGCAGGGACAACCCCCAGGGCGCCCACCTTGGGGACCTTCCCAACCTGACGATCGGTGCATCAGGTCGCGGAACGGCAAGCGCGAGCTTGGGCACAGACAGCGCGGCGATCGATGCGGCGCTGTTTGATGCGGACGGAACCGCAATCGTGCTCCATGCGGCGGCCGATGACTATCGCACCGACCCATCTGGCAACAGCGGCGCGAGAATTGCCTGCGGCGTGCTGACGCGACCCTGAGGAAGCGTCAGGCGCTTTCGCCAGCGCGTTCAACCAGGCTGGCCTCTGCCTGGGGCACGGCCTTGTAGGCGTAGAGCAATAGCGCAACCGCAATTGGTGCCACCGCGATCAGCGAGAGGATGCCGGTCCGCAGATCGCCCACCAGCTTGCCGTTGACCATGGTGCCGGCCAGGTCGGAGACTTGGCCGACCATGTATGGGCCGAAGCACAGCCCGACCAGGGTGGTGCCCAGGAAGAACGAGGCGGTCGCGGTGCCGCGCATCCGTGGCAGGACAAGGTCCTGGGTGGTTGCCGCTGCTGCGCCAAGGGCGGCGGCGCCAAACAGACCGGCCAGGAAGTTCATCACGTAAAACAGCACCGGGTTGGGTGTCGTGTAGCCGATCCAGATCGGCACGGCCGGGGCGATGACGCCGAACAGGATCACCAGGATCCGTCCTGCGGGGGTCTTCGCCCGCAAGGCATCGGCCACACGGCCGCCAATAATCACGCCAAGGAAGCCACTAATCGCGCCATTGGCACCCAGCCAGAATGCCAGCTGGTCCTTTGGCAGCTTGAGCACCTGTTCCGCATAAGGGGCCGACCAGAAGGCCAGGCCATAGGCAGCAAGCGAGACCATTGCATAACCAAGCGTGGTACAAATGAAGGCCGGAGTGCCCCAGATCAGACGGAAGGTTGCGGGATCCTTTTGACGCAGCACCGAGGCCCACGAAAATACGGCGTAATAGCCCAAGGCCACGGCCGACCACTGCGGCAGGTTTCCGGTGAGCTGGATCATGATCCAGGCAAAGGTGCACAGCCCGACAGCGACTGCCAGATTGATCGCCAAGGCGCCTGCGCCGCGTCGCGCAGCACCCAGCAGGGTAAATGGCGGGACGATGGTAGATAGGTCGGCAAAGAATTCAGCGAAGGGTCGGTCCGAGCCCTTGCTAAGCGTTCCATCCATAGCGCCCCGCACCGGTTCGCGGAGTGTTGCGACCCAGAGTGCCACGAGGACGCCAGGGATGCCGACGGCCAGAAAGGCAGCATGCCAGCCGACCAGCCCCAGCGGGCCGCCTTCGGGATAGGTCGCGTTCCAGACCTTGCTGATCTTGGCCCCGATCAACAGCGACACGCCGCCACCAAGGTACAAGCCCGAAGAATAGATTGCGAGTGCGGTGGCCCGTTGGCGCTTGGGGAAATAATCCGAAATCAGCGAATAGGCGGTTGGGCTGGCCGTTGCCTCGCCAATGCCCACGCCCATCCGCGCCAAGGTGAGGGTCAACTGGCTGCGGGCGAAGCCGGAAAGCGCCGTCATGGTGGACCAGAGCGCCAAGCCTATGCTCAGCAGCTTCACGCGGCTCCAGTTGTCGGCCAATCGGCCCAGCGGGATTCCGAACAGGGCATAGAAGACGGCAAAGGCCGCACCACCCAGAAAGCCCATGTCGCTATCGGTCAGGTCAAGGTCAGCCTTGATCTCCAGCGCCAGGATCGAGATGATCTGCCGGTCGATGAAATTGAGGATGTAGACGACGACCAGAACGCTCAAGACGTACCAGCTATAGCTCGTGGCCTCACGCGGCGCGGCGGCATTGTCCTGAACCTCGGTCACTGGTCTCTCCCTGAAATTCTTCTTCCTACGCGGCGTAGCGGATCGGATCGACCAGCCCCGCCTTGGCAAAGCCTTCACGCCGCAAGCGGCAGCTATCACACAGGCCACAGGCCGCACCATCCGGCTGCGGATCATAGCAGGACCAGCTCAGGCCCGCATCCAGGCCCAAACGGTGCGCTTCTGCGGCAATTTCCGCCTTGCCAAGAAACTGCAGCGGCGCGTGGATGCGCCAGGCTTCGCCTTCTGCGCCGGCCTTCGTGGCCAATCGGGCCAGATCCTGAAAGCCGGCAATGAATTCCGGTCGGCAATCGGGATAGCCTGAATAGTCGAGGGCATTCACCCCGATAAACAGGTCGCGCACCCCCAGGGCTTCGGCCCAGGCCAGGGTGAGCGACAGGAACACGAGGTTGCGGGCCGGCACATAGGTAACCGGAATATCCGGACCGACACCGTCCTTGGGCACGGCAATATCGTCGGTCAGCGCCGAACCGCCAAATCGCGAGAGATCGAGCGGCAGGACCACGTGCCGCACCGCACCGATCCGCCGGGCGATCGCGCTGGCGGCTTCGAGTTCGCGCCGATGGCGTTGATTGTAGTCGATCGTCAGAGCGTTGATGGCATAGCCCGCTTCCTGTGCGAGCCCCGCCACGACCATGGAATCGAGGCCGCCGGATAAAAGCACGACAGCCTGGCGCTGTGAAGAATTTGCAGCGGAAGACATTGCGGTTGGGCTAGCCTGCGACGCGGGCGATGGCAACCGCGCTCTGCCTAGTTGCCGCAATCGCCCATGCGGCGAGCCTCGGCGGCAAAGTCAAACGGCAGGCCTTCCGCGATGCCTTGGGTCTGGATCTGCACGAGCCGGCCGGTTTCACGCCGAATCGTGGTGCGACCGTAGCCGCGCCCCCGGCAGGTATACTGCACGGTCACCTGATCGGCCCGGTCCTCCACAACCAAGCGCTCACAAATCAGGGCTTCATGACGAAGCTGGATCAGCTTGCGGCCGTTATCGAGACAGACCTGCGAGGTCCGACCCGAGCCATCGCGCAGGCGGACTTCCCAGCGGCCCGGTTCAAGCTGGTCTAGCATGGCCAATGCAGGGCGCTGACTTGTGGCTGGCCCGGACAGCGCGCCGAAGCCCAGCAGAGCCATTGTCAGCACTTGTATCCGCTTCCTGCGCACGTCGTCTCTCCACCGGGGGCCGCTGCTTAAAGAACGGTTCGGCAATGGAATTCCCTTTGTAGCACAAGAAGACTTGTCGCCAAAGCGTGTTTTTCTATCGATGAAGCGTTGTCACATCGCGATCTCAAACAGCTTCGAGCAGAACGCGCAGTCGACCTCGATCACCCCGGCGGCATTGCGCATGTCGACCCGGTCGTCCTCCGGAAACTTCGCCAGAACCGCCTGGTAATGCTCAATCGAGCAGCGGCAACCGCGCTGTAACAGGCCGCCGGCTTCAACCCGCACCTCTTGCTCGTCATGAAACAGGCGCCAGACCAGCGCTTCTAGCGAGAGGTCAGGATCGACCAATTCCTCGGGCCGAGTGCTGCCCGCAAGGATGGACACGTGCTCCCATTCCGGGTGGTCCATTTTGACGTGAAGCCGCTCGCGGCCCTCTTCCCCTTCGGCCAGATGCTGCACAAGGATGCCGCCACCGACGCAGCCGGCGGCGCCATCGCCTACTCCGACCCGGATCAACGTCGGCACCTGCTCGCTCTGCGCGAAGTAGCTTTCACAAGCCTCGGCCAGGCTCGCCCCCTCGAGCGGAACGATCCCCTGATACCGTTGGCCAGTTGCAGCGAGGTCAAAGGTTACTGCGAGATAGCCTTTGCCGAACAAGGCCGAGAGGCTGGGGTTGCGGCCAAGTTGGCCGAGCCGATCGGCATCATGGCGCACATAACCGCGCAGCTCGCCATTGCGGTAATCGCAGACCAGCAGATCGACTATACCCGCCTCGGTCTGGGCCTGCATCGTCAGCTGGCTGCCCTCATCCTTGAGTAGCGTGCCCAGCAGCGCCGTCAGCACCAGTGCCTCAGCCAGCAGGCGGCGGATCGGCGGCGGGTAATCGTGCGCAGTCAGGATCGTGTCGAGCACCGGCCCAAGCCGAACAACCCGCCCACGGGCATTGCGCCCCGGGATCGAAAAGCGGAGCACATGATCATACCCGGTTTCGCCCGCAGCGATATGTTCGGGCAGGCTCATAGCTGTCCGAAAACCCAGCGCAGCACGCTCTTCTGGGCGTGGATGCGGTTCTCCGCCTCGTCCCAGACCGCTGACTGAGGACCGTCGATAACAGCGTCAGTCACTTCCTCGTTCCGGTGCGCGGGCAGGCAGTGCAGGAACGTTGCCTCGCGCCCGGCCAGCGCCATCAGCCGCTCATCGACCTGGAACGGGGCCATGGCTGCAAGCTTGTTGTGCGCGTGGTCCTGCCCCATCGACACCCAGGTATCGGTGACCACCACATCGGCCCCGCGCGCGGCCTCGGCCGCATCATTGGTCAGCGTGATGGTCGCACCAAGCGCGCGGGCGCGGTCGATATAGCCAGCGTCGGGTTCGTAACCCTTGGGCGTGCCAACCCGGACATTGAAGCGCAGCAAACCGGCCGCTTCGATGATCGAATTCAGCACGTTGTTGCCATCGCCGAGCCAGGCGACTTCGAGCCCCGGCAGTGCCTTGCCGCGTTCCAGCAGGGTCAGCAGGTCGGCCATGATTTGGCAGGGATGGCTTTCATCGGTCAGGCCGTTGATCACCGGGACGCTGGCATAGTGGGCCAGTTCCTCGATCTTGGCATGATCGTCGGTGCGCAGCATGATCACGTCGGCCATGCGGCTTAGGACCCGCGCCGTGTCAGCGATGGTCTCACCGCGGCCCAGCTGGCTGGTCCCGGATTCGAGTGTGATCGCGCTGCCGCCAAGCTGGCGCATCGCAACGTCGAACGAGACGCGAGTGCGAGTGGAGTTCTTCTCGAACACCATTGCCAGCACATGCCCCGCCAAGGGCGCATCGGCATCAGCCTTGCCCTTGGGCCAGCCTGCGCGAGCCGCCTTGCGATCAAGCGCATCGTTGAGCATGGCGACAACGCCGTCGGCGCCTGCATCTGCGAGGTTCAGGAAGTGCCGGGTCATGCCGCGGCTTCCGGCGGCTGGAAGCTGGCGGCACCAGCCGAAAGCTTGTCGAAGAATTCATCGATTTCGGCGTCGCCGATCACCAGTGGCGGCACGAGGCGCAGGGTATTGTCGCCTGCCGCCACGGTCAGCAGGTGATGGTTGTCGCGCAGGTGGGCCACGAAGCCGCGCGTCTCGAACTTCATCTTGATACCCAGCATCAGGCCCTTGCCCCGGACCAGTTCGAACAGGTCCGGGTAATTGCCGATGAATTGTTCCAGTCGGCTCCGCAGTCGTTCGCTGGTGGTGCGGACCTGAGCCAGGAACTCATCGTTGGCGACGGCATCCAACACCGCCTCTGCCGCAGCCATGGCCAGTGGGTTGCCGCCATAGGTCGAGCCGTGTGTGCCGATGACCATGCCGCGGGCTGCCTTCTCGGTCGCCAGGCACGCGCCAATCGGGAAGCCACCGCCCAGCCCCTTGGCGGTGGCAACGACGTCCGGAACGATCCCGTACTGCTCATAGGCATAGAGCGTGCCGGAGCGGGCCACGCCGCACTGGACCTCATCCAGCGCCAGCAGCAGGTCGTGCTCATCGGCCAGCGCGCGCAGGCCCTGCATGAACTCGTCTGAAGCGGGACGAATGCCGCCTTCGCCTTGCACCGGTTCCACCAGGAAGCCGGCGGTGTTGGGGCCGATCGCCGCCTTGGCGCCTTCAAGATCATCAAAGTCGACGTATTTGAAGCCCGGCAGCAACGGCATAAAGCCCTTGTGCATCTTCTCCTGGTTGGAGGCGCTGATCGTCGCCATGGTCCGGCCATGGAAGGCGTTCTTGAAGGTAATGATCTCAAACTTGTGATCGTTGCCGACATGCTGGTGATAGGCGCGGACCGTCTTGATCGCGCATTCCACCGCCTCGGCACCCGAATTGGTGAAAAAGACCGTATCGGCAAAGGTCAGGTCGACCAACCGCTGGGCCAGATGCTCACCCTGCGGGCTGCCATAAAGGTTGGAGACATGCATCAGGGTTGCCGCCTGCCGCTGGATTGCGCCGATCAGGCCCGGGTGTGAATGACCGAGCAGGTTGACCGCGATCCCGGCTGCGAAATCGAGGTATCGCTGCCCATCCTCACCGATCAGGTGGCAGTGCTCGCCACGCACCGGCCGGAAGCCGCAGCGGGGGTAGACTGGCATGAGCGGAGTGATCGACATCGCTGATTTCCTTTGCTGGATGCGAAATATGCACGAAATGGAAAACGACAAATGGCGGCCCCGCGAAGGGCCGCCATTTGCGGAGTTCTAGGCCGTGGAAAGTCCCGGGGCAACCCCGGGACTGGTGTCGGCAGGTCAGCCCTGCAGCGGCACCAGGTTCACGGCCGAATACTTGCCTCGTCGGTCGACTTCGATGTCGAACTCAACCCGATCGCCCTCATTGAGGCCGGTCATGCCGGAACGCTCAACCGCGCTAATGTGCACGAAAGCATCAGGCTGGCCATCATCACGGGTGATGAAGCCAAAACCCTTCATCCCGTTGAAGAACTTGACCGTACCGGTAGCCTTGTCACCCGTCAGCTGACGCTGCGGCGCAGCTTCGCGCTTAGGGGCTTCGATCAGGTCGCCCACAATCTCAAGGTCGCTGGCAGAAATCTTGCCGCCGCGATCAACCAGGGTGAACTTCAGCGTCTGGCCTTCGGCCAGGCTTTCGAGCCCGGCGCGCTCAACCGCGCTGATGTGCACGAATACGTCTTCGCCGCCTTCATCACGTTGGATGAAGCCGAAGCCCTTACCCGCGTTGAAGAACTTTACCGTGCCGGAACCTTCACCGACCACCTGAGCAGGCATGCCGCCGCCACGCGGGGCACCGCCGCCGAAGCCGCCGCGACCGCCACCACCGGCGCCACCGCCGAAGCCGCCACGGTCTCCGCCGCCAAAGCCGCCGCGAGCCGGGCCACCAAAGCCACCGCGATCACCGCCGCCAAAACGGTCGCCACCGCCGAAGCGATCACCGCCACCCGCAAACGGATCGAAGCTGTCTTCACCGAACCCGTCGCGCTTGTCACGGCCACGGCCGCGACGTCCTCTATCAAAACCCATAAACCCGAACGCACTTTCGTATCGTCCGCGAGCTCACAACCCAAGCCGC
The DNA here is from genome assembly GCA_041169825.1 of Pseudomonadota bacterium. Lineage (GTDB taxonomy): Bacteria > Pseudomonadota > Alphaproteobacteria > Sphingomonadales > Sphingomonadaceae > Novosphingobium. The sequence continues at coordinate 19,003 of JBEEIN010000178.1, read as the reverse complement.
GCGGACGAAACGCACCGGGGAGGCAGACGCAACAGACTCATGCCCGCAGTGCTGCAAGACTGGTGATAACCTATCTGATCCCCCTTGGCGAATCGATTCGCGCACAGCCGTTTCGGGCGCGCGCCACTGTGACATTTCTGCCGAATTGGCGCTGTCCTTGCTGAAGCCATCGCACGCTTGGCATTGCGCCCGGTCGGGGCTAGTCCAGTCCGGTTCCGACCTAAAGGGTGCCCCATATGTTTCGCCAATTGACCGATCGCATCCTTGCCAGCCCGCAGATCAGCCTTGCCGATCTGGCCGAGGCAAAGGCCATGGGCGTTGGGCTGGTGATCAACAATCGCCCCGAGGGGGAGAGTGATGACCAGGTTCCCGGCGCCGAAATCGAAGCGGCAGCACGTGCCCTCGGGATGGACTATGTGGCCATCCCGGTCACCCACGCAGGTTTTTCCGGTCCGCAGGTTGAGGCAATGGCTGCCGCACTGGCCAAAAGCGAAGCCAAGGTCCTGGCCTATTGCCGGTCTGGTACCCGCTCGACGCTGCTGTGGGCCTTGGCCCAGGCCAGTGAGGGGGCCGACCTTGAGCAGGTAACCGCTCAAGCAAATGCCGCCGGTTACGATGTTACGCCCGTCCGGCCGCTGATGGACATGCTCAAGGCCCGCCACGGATAGGCGCCATGGCAGGAGTTTGGATCGATCTGGCCAAGTTCGGCACCTCGCTGGTCGCGATCCTGGGCCTGGCCTGGCTGGCCCGCTGGCTTAAACTGGGCGGCGACTTGCGAATCCGCGACGCAGACCATGCGCGCTGCCTGGCAAATGAGGCTGTCGAGGGGTTCGAACCGGTTGACCTCGCGCTCGACCGGGCCGGTATCGGCGCCTTGTTGCGCGATGCCAATGGACGGCAGATGCTGCTTCGCCGCCACGGCGCTGCCTGGGTTGGCCGACTCCTTGACGATCGTGCCGAAGCCCGGCTGGACCGCGACTTCCTGGTGATCGGCACCGGTGAAAAGTCCTTTGGTACCGTTACCCTGCATCTGGGCGAGGCGGCGGGCATCTGGGCCGCCGGTCTGCGCCGCCTGCCTGCTTCGGGAGCACAGCATGGCTAAACTGCCCAACCCGGTCGATTTCGCCGTACCCTTCTTTATCCTGCTGATCGTGATCGAGATGGTCTGGGCACGCCGCAATGCGCCCGAGAAGTATGAGCCGCGCGATACGCTCGTTTCGCTGGCCTTTGGTCTTGGCAGTACGGTCGCTGGTTTGATCTTTGGTGGCGCGATCTACGCGTTGATGCTGTGGCTGTGGGATCACCGCGCAGCCACCGTGCCGTGGACCTGGTGGGCGTGGATCCTGTGCTTCGTGCTGGATGACCTGCTCTATTACCTGTTCCACCGCAGCGCCCACCGGGTGCGGTGGTTCTGGGCGAGCCACGTCAACCACCATTCCAGCCAGCACTACAACCTCTCCACCGCGCTTCGGCAAACCTGGACGGGCTGGCTGGCGGCGTCGTTCCTGTTCAAGCTGCCATTGGCGGCAATCGGGTTCCACCCGGCGATGATCCTGTTCTGCGGCGGGGTAAACCTGATCTACCAGTTCTGGATCCACACCGAGGTGATCAAGCGCTTCCCGCGCTGGTTCGAAGCGGTGATGAACACCCCAAGCCACCACCGGGTGCACCACGCCACCAATCCGCGCTATCTCGATTCAAACTATGCCGGGGTCTTCATCGTCTGGGACCGGATGTTCGGCACCTTTGTGCCGGAGGTGAACGAGGAGCCGATCCGGTACGGGATTGTCCGCCAGCTTGGCACCTTCAATCTGCTCTATTCGGTGTTCCACGAATGGATCGGGATGGTACGCGATGTCTGGCAGGCACCATGGCGGCACAAGTTGTCCTACCTGTGGCGCCAGCCGGGCTGGTCGCACGACGGCAGCCGCGACACCTCCGACACGATCAAGGCACGATGGCTGGCGCGCCAGCCTGTCGAACCGGCTGAGTAGGCCACCGCATAGAAAAAGGCCCGGCCGCATGCGGCCGAGCCTTTTCATTAGCACCCTTTCGCTTAGAAAGTCTGGCGGACCGTCAGGCCATACTTACGCGGGCTGCCCACGTTGTAACCGATCCGGGCCCGGCCGCCGCGTTCGCGATCAAGCGAGAGCAGCGGCGTCTCGTTGAACAGGTTGTTCACGTAAGCCGTGACCGACAGGCCGCTGTCCCAGTCCAGCCCGGTCGAAAGGTTAACCAGGTTATAGCTGGGCAGGAGGTAGCTGCCGAAATTGTAGCTGCCACTGCCGAAGGCGAAGGTTGTCGGGTTGAAGAACAGCGAGTTCGTGAAAGTCCCCGTCCCCGGCTCCTGGTCACCCGGCTGGGTGTAGCGGTTGCCAACGTGCTGGAAGCTGCCGTTGATCGACCAGTCGAGGCCATCACCCACAGCAGTCACATAGCTGGCATTGGCGGCAACCTGGAACTTCGGCACAGTCGGCAGGCGGTTGCCATCGCGCATCCCGGCAATCACCGCGCCGCCAGCATCCTTGACCGAACTGTCGAACTTCGAATCAATCACGCTGCCGTTCAGCGAGAACTCGAAGCCCGGGGCCGGCTTGAGGCCGATTTCAACCTCAACCCCCGCGCTGTGCGCCTTTGGAACGTTGAACACCACGCGCGACGAGCACGAGCCGGCATCAGCCGTGACCTGGAGGTTGCGGATGTCGTTGTAGAACACCGCAGCATTCAGGGTAATGCCATTGGTCGAGGCCTTCAGGCCGGCTTCATAGTTCCACAGCGTTTCGTCCTTATAGTTCGGGCGACCGCCATAGGTGCGGGCATCTGGGCCGGTTGCGCCACCAGAGCAGAGCGGGATGTTGAGCGGATCATTCACCCCGCCAAGGCGGAAGCCCTTCGAGGCCTGGAGATTGAGCGAAACGTCCTCGCTGGCCTTGTACGACAGGATAACGCGCGGCGTGAACCCGTTCGAGCTCGTCTTATCACCGCGGAAGGTGTCCCCATTGGCGAAAATGCCGCCCGAGATGAAATCACGCGTCTCGCTAAAGTCGTAGTAGCGACCGCCAGCGGTGAGCTTGAACTGGCCCATCTCGTAGCTTGCTTCACCGAACACCGCGACTTGCTTGATGTCATAGGGGATGTCGGCATTGTACGGCGAATTGGCCGGGAAGCCATTGTAGGTAGCCGAAATCGGCAAGCCGCCCGCAGCCGCGTTCAGGAAAATCTGGCCAAACGCATCCGAACCGGGGGTAGGCAAGCGCTGGGCATAGGTGCGGTCGACCTTGCTGTAGAAGCCGCCGAGCACCCACTGGAGCGGGCCATTGCCGGTCGAAGCGAGGCGGAGTTCCTGGGTCCACTGCTTGAGCTTGGTGGTGTCGAGCAGATTCGAGGGCAGTCGTGCGCCGCCCGCTGCAGCGGCTGCTGCACCGGCAAACGAGACATAGACCGAACCCGTCAGGGCCGAAGCATCGCGGCTGACAAGAATATCGCGGTTGATGTAGCTGGTGACCGAGGTCATCTGGACCCTGTCACCAAGGTCCGCGCTGATATTGAGATCTGCCAGCGTTGTCTTGTCACGGAATTGTTCGCGGAGCAGCAGGTACTGGGTGTTTTCAGGCAAGACCTGGGCAGCGCTGATCAGCGGGTTGTAATAGAGATTGTACCGCTCAGCCCGGTTGAAGCCGTTGGCCTGAACGTCCTGATAAATCACGCGCGGCGTAATCCGGATGCCGTCGGTCGGTTCAAGCAAGAGGCTGAGACGCCCGCCATAGCGACGGCCATCGTTGACATCCTTGCCTCCGGCTGGGCCAATCGCATCGATAAAGCCGCCGAACTTTTCGCCATAGCCAACAAGGCGCAGCGCGGCCTTTTCGCCCATCGGCACGTTGACCGCACCCTTGGCTCCATAACCGAGGGATCCGCCGTCAAAGGCGTTGATCCCAGCTTCAACCGCGCCTTCGGTCACGCCCAACTTCGGCTGATTGGTAATGTAGCGGACGGTACCGCCGACCGAACCCGAACCGAACAACGTGCCTTGCGGGCCACGCAGCGTTTCAACGCGATTGAGATCGAACAGATCGAAGTCCGGCGTGAACAGCGACAGCGAAACCACCGATTCATCGAGGTAGACGCCGACCTGCTCTTTGACACCGGGCTGATCGCGAACAATCTGGCCAGCCGAAACGCCGCGCACCGAAACCTGGCTCTGACCCGGCCCAAGGTTCTGCACCGTCAGACCAGCCACATTGCGGGCGATGTCCTCGATGTTGGTCGCGCCAGTCTTCTGGATGTCAGCCGCGGTGACCGCGGCGATCGAGAAGGGAACGTTCTGGATCGTTTCGTTACGCTTGGTTGCGGTCACGACGATCTCGTTGCCGTCAATGGCCTCATCACCGGTCTGCGCATAGGCCGGCGCGGCAAGCGCGAGCATGGCGGCACCCACCAGCAGGCGGCGGGCCAGCGGCGTTTCAAATTTCTTCTGCATGGTTCCTCCCTTGGACCTGCCGGGCATTCCGGCTTTCGATCCTGGTGCGCCCGTGCTGAACCAGCCAAGAAATCGACGCAAGAGTCTGTGATTACCGCAGTATCGAATGGTGGGCAGGCTGTCGTAAAAAGGTCACAACCCGCTATCTTGGGTGCAGCGATTGCCCTGGCTTTGGCCCAACATGTTTGGCGTTGGGGATTGAAGTGCTTTAATCGCTCGATTAACGATCTCCCTTAAAGGGAGAGTTCTGCAAATGGACCAGTTCGATATCATCGTGATCGGTGGCGGCAGCGCGGGCAGCGCAGTGGCTGGGCGACTGTCTGAAGACGGCAAGCGCCGGGTCTGCCTGCTGGAGGCAGGACCGCACAACGATACGGTCCGGATCAAGACGCCGGGCTTCATGCCGTTCATCCCGGAGAAGTCGAACTGGCGCTTCGACACCGTGCCGCAGAAGGGCCTCAACGGACGGATCGGCTATCAGCCGCGGGGGCGGGGCCTTGGCGGATCCAGTGCAATCAACGCGATGGTCTACATCCGCGGCAACCACTTCGATTACGACCAGTGGGCGGAGCTGGGCTGCGCCGGATGGAGCCACGCGGACGTTCTGCCCTATTTCAAGCGCGCTGAAGGCAACGAACGCGGCGGCAACGAATGGCATGGCGGGGACGGGCCGCTCAACGTCATGGACCAGCACTGGCCCAGCCCGGGCAGCGAGGCCTTCGTCGCCAGCGCCGCCAGCCTTCAACTGCCCGAGAACGACGATTTCAACGGCGCACGGCAAGACGGTTTCGGCCTCTACCAAGTTACCCAGAAGGCCGGCGAACGCTGGTCGGCTGCCCGCGCCTATCTCTCCCCGCGTCCCAACCTGTCCGTCCGGACCGGCGCGCTGGTGGAAAAGATCGTCGTTGAAAATGGCCGGGCGGTTGGCGTCCAGGCCCGCTTTGGCGGCAAGCGCGAAGTGATCCGTGCGCGCGGCGGGGTCGTGCTTTCGGCCGGGGCATTCGGCAGCCCGCAGGTGCTGATGCTCTCCGGCATCGGCCCGGCTGCTCACCTTAAGGACAAGGGCCTGCCCGTCCTGCTCGACAAGGCCGCCGTGGGCGAGGACCTGCAGGACCATATCGATTTCGTCGCCAGCTGGGAAACCGGCTCGCTCGATTTCATTGGCGACAGTCTGTCCGGAACCTGGAAGATGGCCAAGGCGGTCATCGAGCACCGCCTGAAGCGGACCGGCATCATGACCACCTGTTTTGCCGAGGCGGGTGGCTTCTGGCGGACAAACCCGGACCTGCCCGCGCCCGACATCCAGTATCACTTCGTGCCGGCGATGCTGGAGGACCACGGCCGCACCAAGGTGAAGGGCCACGGCTTTTCGATCCATGCCTGCGTCTTGCGTCCAGAAAGCCGCGGCACAGTGCGACTCAACTCGGCTGACCCGGCCGCGGCGCCGGCAATTGATCCGAACTTCTTTGATGATCCGCGTGACATTGCCACCCTGCGCGCCGGCGTGCGGTTGATGTACCGCATTGCCGAAAATGGTGCGCTTGGCGCCTATGGCGGCACCCCGCGCCAGCCGGTTGACCTGAACGATGACGCTGCACTGGATGATCTGATCCGCAGCCGCGCCGACACTGTTTATCACCCGGTCGGCACCTGCCGCATGGGCGGTGATGCCGAAAGCGTGGTCGATCCGAAGCTGCAAATGCGCGGGATTGACGGGCTGTGGGTGGCCGATGCCTCGATCATGCCGCGGCTGGTTTCGGGCAACACCAATGCCCCCAGCATCATGATTGGCGAGCGCGCGGCGGACTTCATCAAGGCCGCGTTGCAGTAAGGTCTGAAGGCTGGTCTGTCAGTGATGGCAGGCCAGCGCTTCGACGACATCGTCCAGCCGCGCCGGATCGCCCAGCGCGAGCACATGCCCGGATGAGGCCGCGTGTAACGGCTCACCGTTCCAATCGCACATTGTCCCGCCTGCACCCTCAACCACCGGCACCAGCGCGGCATAATCGTGTAGCTTGAGATTGGCCTCACAGACGATGTCGAGGTGGCCCGAGGCAAGCAGCGCATAATTATAGCAATCACCGCCCATCACCATGCGGCGATGATCGGTCTTGGCGGCCAGGCCCATGAAGTGCTCGCCATCGTGATCATTGAAATAGTGCGGGCCGGTGGTGGCGAGCGTGGCATCGCTCAGTTCCCGACAGGGGCGGGTGCGGACGGGCTGGCCATTGAGCAGGGTCGGTTGCCCGGTCACGCCGATCCAGCGTTCATCCAAAACTGGCTGATCGATAACCCCCAAAACGGGCCAGCCATCGACCACTAGTGCAATCAGCGTGCCAAAGATTGGCCGTCCGATCAGGAAGGATGCCGTCCCGTCGATCGGATCGAGCACCCAGGTCCGGCCAGAGGAGCCGGTCTCCGCACCAAATTCTTCGCCGTGGATCGCATCGCGCGGGCACTCGGCGTTGAGGATCCGGCGCATGGCCTCTTCAGCCGCGCGGTCAGCCAGGGTAACCGGCGAGGCGTCTTCCTTGCGCTCGCTCGTCAGGCCAGAGCGGTAATGCGGCAGGATCGCCGCCCGCGCGGCATCAGCCAGGCGATGGGCCAGGGCGATGTCCGCGTTGAGGTTCATCAGTCGAACAGGCTCGAGACCGAGCTTTCGTCAGCTATGCGGCGGATTGCCTCGCCAATCAGCGGCGCGATCGGCAGGATGCGGATCTTGGGGCTGTCCTTGGCTGCATCGGTAGGCTGGATCGAGTCTGTGATGACCAGTTCCTTGAGCGCCGAATTGGTGACCCGCTCAACGGCCTTGCCGGATAGAACACCGTGGGTGAGATAGGCCGTGACGCTGTTCGCGCCCGCTTCCATCAGCGCGGCCGCCGCATTGCAGAGCGTGCCCCCGGAATCGATGATGTCATCGATCAGGATGCAGTCCCAGCCCTTCACATCGCCGATGATGTTCATCACTTCGGACGAACCGGGCTTGTCGCGGCGCTTGTCAACGATTGACAGCGGCGCGTCATTGATCCGCTTGGCCAAGGCCCGCGCGCGAACCACGCCGCCGACGTCCGGAGAGACGACCATCAGGTTCTGCCCGCCGGTCCGCTCCATGATGTCGGCCGCCATTACCGGGGCGCCATAGAGATTGTCAGTCGGGATATCGAAGAACCCCTGGATCTGACCGGCATGGAGATCCACGGCCAGCACGCGATCGGCCCCGGCCGTGGTGATCAGGTTGGCCACCAGCTTGGCCGAGATCGGCGTGCGCGGACCCGGCTTCCGGTCCTGCCGGGCATAGCCGAAATAGGGGAGCACTGCGGTAATCCGCTTTGCCGAGGCGCGGCGCAAGGCATCGATCCCGATCAACAGTTCCATCAGATTGTCGTTGGCCGGGAAGCTGGTCGACTGGATCACGAAGACATCCTCGCCGCGGACATTCTCGTGAATTTCAACGAAGACTTCCTCGTCCGCAAACCGGCGGACTGAGGCGTCAGTCAGCGGCAGATCAAGATAGGCGGCGATATCCCGCGCCAGCGGCAAGTTGGAATTGCCGGCCATCAGTTTCATTGCGCTGCCTTCCCCTCGATTCTGACCCGTTTCGAGCCTCTAATCAGGGAGCGCTGGATTGCAAGGCAGTCCGCGGGCAGAAACGGGGATTAGCGCGGTTTGCGATGCTCGCCGCGCACCCAACGGACAGTGCCCGAACTGGCCCGCATCACCACGCTCTCGGTCGTCATGGTGCCGTCCTTGCGACGCTTGACCCCAGCGAGCAGTGAACCGTCGGTGACGCCGGTGGCCGCGAAGATGCAGTCGCCCTTGGCCAATTCATCGCGGGTGTAGATCTTGTTGAGGTCTTCGATCCCCCACTTGCGGGCGCGAGCGCGCTCATCATCGTTGCGGAACAGCAATCGGCCATTGAACTGGCCGCCAACGCAGCGCAGCGCGGCTGCGGCCAGCACGCCTTCCGGCGCACCGCCCGAACCCATGTACATGTCGATCGTGGTCTCTTCGTTGGTCACCGCGATCACGCCGGCTACGTCGCCGTCGCCGATCAGCACGACCCCGCAACCCAGACCGCGCAGCTCGGCAATCAGCTCTGCGTGGCGGGGCCGGTCCAGCACGCAGACAATGATTTCATGCGGCTGGACACCCTTGGCCGCGGCAACCGCCTTGACGTTTTCAGTCGGGCTCTTGGCCAGATCGATGATGCCATCGGGATAGCCCGGACCAACTGCCAGCTTGTCCATGTAGACGTCGGGCGCATTGAGAAGGTTGCCCTCTTCGGCACAGGCCAGCACGGCCAGAGCATTCGGGCCGGCCTTGGCCGTAATGGTCGTCCCTTCGAGCGGGTCGAGCGCAATGTCGATTTTCGGACCGGTGCCCTGCGCGCCGCCGACCTTCTCGCCAATGTAGAGCATCGGCGCTTCGTCGCGCTCGCCTTCGCCGATCACAACAGTGCCGTCGATCTCCAGGTCATCGAAGGCTTCACGCATCGCTTCAACCGCGGCGGCATCGGCTGCTTTTTCATCACCGCGACCGACCAGTTTCGAAGCGGCAATCGCTGCCGCCTCGGTCACCCGGACCATTTCGAGAACCAGAACGCGATCGAGAACCTTGCTGGCGGCGGGATTGGTCATGGGTGGGGTTCCCTGGCTGAATTGAATACGAATGCACGCCGGCGCTTAGCGAGGGTGGTCCCGCTTGTCGAGTGAGCGGGCAATGTCCGGGGGTTCACAGTGGATTAACCGCAGGCTAGCTCAAGTCGGACAATGCGATGGCGGTTACGACTTTCAGGGCTGGGCATCATGCTGGCGGCTATCCCGGCGGGAGCGCAAGCGCCTGACCCCGATCTGCAGGTGGCTGAGCGATTGGCCGCAGCCAAGTCCAGGCTTGGGGTCGAGACGGTCCAGGACCGCTGCCGCAATGCCCGTAAATCCGGTGAGATCGTTGTCTGTATCGATCGCGGCGAAGACCTGCGCGTGCCATCGACTGCGGAGAGCGATCCCTCGTCGCTCGCCGCGCGGCGGGCGCTCAACAATGGGATACCGCGCGCGCCGCAACTCGATCGGGGTTCATGTAAGGGCCAGCCGGGTTGCGTGGTCGGCGGATGGGCCCCGCCGCCGATCTATGTGATCGATCCGGCGGCGCTGCCACAGGCCCCCGAAGGATCGGATGCGGACAGGATAGCCAAAGGCGAACTGCCCGACCGATAGTGCCTAGTCGCCCAGCAATTGCATCACCAACGGCGGCTCGGTCAGGCTGACCGAACCGTCGAGCAGCCTGAGCGCTTCGGCAACGGCGCTTTCCGGGCCTTCGTGGGTGACCATCGCAACCATCACCGCTTCCGCGTCGCCCGCGCGCCCCTTTTGGATGAGGCTTTCGATCGAAACCCCGGCATCGCGCATCGCGGCGGTGATTTCGGCGAGTACGCCGGGCCGGTCGGCCACGGTGAAGCGAATATAGGCCCGCCCAAGGCGCGGTCCGCTATCGGCCGGAGCCATGGCTTCCAGCTCAGCCACCGGGACCGAGAATGGCACACCAATGTCGCCGCCGCCGACAGTCGAACGGGCAATATCGATCAGGTCGGCCACCACGGCGCTGGCCGTCGGGCCATCACCGGCGCCGGCACCCTGGAACAGCAACCGCCCGGAGAAGTTACCTTCGGCAACGACAGCATTGGTTGCACCGTCGACATGGGCCAGCGGATGATCAAACGGCACGAGATGCGGCTGGACCCGCTGGAACAAGCACCCCCCTTGCGTCTCAGCCATGCCAATCAGACGGATCACATAGCCAAGCGTCTGGGCCTGGGCGATATCCGCGGCGCGCAACCGGGTGATCCCGCTGGTTTCAACCCCTGCGAAGTCAATCTTGCTGCCAAAGGCGATGGCGGCAAGGATCGACAACTTGTGCGCGGCATCGATACCTTCAATATCGAAGGCCGGATCGGCTTCAGCATAGCCCTTGGCCTGCGCCTCGGCGAGGACATCGGCGAAGTCTCGTCCCGTGTCCTCCATGGTCGAGAGAATATAATTGCAGGTGCCGTTGAGGATTCCATAGACCCGCTCAATCGCATTGGCCGCCGCACCCTCACGCAGGCCCTTGATCACCGGGATGCCGCCAGCCACCGCCGCTTCGAATTTCAGCGCAACCTTCGCTGCTTCGGCCTTGGCGGCCAGTTCGAGCCCGTGATGGGCGATCATCGCCTTGTTGGCGGTGACAAGCGCCTTGCCGGCCTCGATCGTGGCGCGGGCGCAGGACAATGCCGGACCATCCGCCCCACCGACCAGTTCGACCACCACGTCCACGTCCGGCCGCTCGCCCAGGATGACCATGTCGTCCTCCCAGGTATAGGGCGTAAGGTCGACAGGCCGTTTCTTCGAGCGATCGCGTGCGCTGATCACAGTAATGGCGATCGGCCGGCCCGCGCGCCGCGCGATCAGCGCAGCGTTCGCTTCAACCAGCCGGATCACCCCGGCACCAACGGTGCCAAGCCCAGCCAGCGCAACTCTCAACGGTTCGGCCATAGTCGCCCCCTTTCGCGGCGCGCCCTAGGCCAGCCTTGCTATCGACGCAACCGGGGGCAGGGCCCTAGCTGCTCGATCACGAAGCGATAGTCGTTAGCGGCGGCCTGCTGGTCCTCGGGCGTGACGGAAAGATTCGCGCTTGGCGGAAGCTCTTTGGGCAAAAAGCAGGCCAGCCGGTACCAGACCAAGGTATCCCGAGCAGGCGGCGGAGAGGCTGTCTCGACCAGTTCAGAGAACGAGACCGACCAGCGTGCCTCCTGGCCGGCCGACCGCAAAACTGCGATCGCCGCCGGGCTCTCAGAAGCTGTCGCCAGGAAAAATTGGGATTCGCCCTCGCCCATCAGCGCTCCGCCAACGTGCATCGCTTCGCGCACGCCCGTCACTGCATCCGGGGCCGATGGCGCATAGAGTTCGGCAAGGACCCCGCGAACTCTTGGCTCCAGCAGGGGATCCCACAGCAATTGCGCATCGGGTGCAACCAATTGCAATTCCCCTGGCCGACCTTCAACGGGACGAGCAAAAAGAATGACGCTGCGCTTTGCCAGCTTGGGCACCTTGCCCTTCGCTTCGAGCTTCACATCCGCAAGATAGCGCAGGGACTCTCCCAGTGCAGTTCGACCACCCAGGACCGCTTCGGTCTTCGCTTCGACATAGAGCCTGGCCCACCCATCCTTGAGACCGGCAGCTTGTGGCCCCGTGACCGGAGCAATCTTGCGGACTTGCGCCTTGACGATGATCGGCGCCTGGGAAGCGAGGTCGGCGAGGTCGGCATAGCTGAACTCGACCGCTGGCCCAGCTGCAATCGATTCGCGGCGCGGCGAATCAGCAGCCTGGACGGGCGAAGTAAGTGCGGAAAACAGCAGGGCGAGCGTAACGCCGCATCCAATTGCCAAGCGGTTTTCGGGAACCGATTTTTGTGTACGAAGTTTCATTCAAATGCCTTCAATGCCGCAGATTCAGCGGTGCTTTCAACGCGTTCCAGCTTAACACAAGTGAATCGAGAGTTAATGGATAAAGCGTTGCGCCCTTGCGCCCGCTTGGCTAAAGCACACGGAAATCCGGGCCATAGAACTATAAGGGCCCGACATTCTGGTCCATCCGGTGCAGGGCTGTGCCGGGCAATCTGGATGGGTCGGCAGGGTGGATATTAAGATTTTGGGCAGGTGTTCCGGAAACGGGCCGCCTGCCGGGCTCCGGGTTTCGGCCCGGGGCGGGGACTGACTAGGAGTGATGCGTCTGAATGGCTTACGCTGACCAGGAGATGAGTGGCAATCGCATTGCCTCTTTCGTCGTCGTCGCCCTGCTGCACGTTCTCGTTGGCTATGCCCTGGTAACAGGGCTGGCCTATGAAGCCGTGCAACAGGTCGTCAAGAAGGTGACGACTGTAGATATCAAGAAGGACGAGCCGAAGAAGGAGCCGCCGCCGCCGCCGAAGAAGGCTGCTGCGCCGCCGCCGATCGTCGCGCCTCCGCCGAAGATCAACGTCAATGTTACGCCGCCGCCGGTGCAGACCGTCGTGACCCCGCCGCCTGCGGCGCCGGTCGTGCCGATCATTGCGCCGCCGGCTCCGGTGCCTGCACCGCGCGTACAGCCCAAGCAGCCGACGCCGAAGGGCAATCCGGCCAACTGGGCAACCACCAACGACTATCCGACCCGCGCCCTGCGCGAGGAACGTGAAGGCACAACCAGCTTCCGCGTTACCGTTGGTCCGGATGGCCGTGTGACCGGCTGCTCGGTCACCAGCTCGAGCGGTAGCCCCGATCTTGACGATGCTACCTGCGCCAATGTGACGCGCCGCGCCCGGTTTAATCCGGCCACGGACGGCGAAGGCCAGCCCACCACGGGCTCCTACTCCAACCGCGTTCGCTGGGTGATCCCGAAGGATTGACGTTTTGAACTTCCCGGTCCGGCTTCGGTCGGGCCAGCCGGGGCCTTGGGGGAACCGGCAGATTACTAACCTATTTCGCTTGAGAGGACTTTTCGCATGTTTATCGTTGACCTCCTGACCGCGGCCGCCCAGGCAGCCCCGCAGAACAAGTTCGGTTTCAAGGAAGCGCTGGAGCAGGGCGGTTTCATCGCCTATGCCACCGTCGTTATCCTCGGCGTCATGTCGTTTGGCTCGTTCTTCATCCTGTTCACCAAGTTCTTTGAACAGCGCAAGATTCTGAGCCAGTATGCAGCCCTCAAGGCTTCGTTCTGGCGCGCCCCGTCGCTGAAGGACGGCGCTTCGAAGCTGGAAAAGAACAGCGCTTGGCGCCAGATCGTCGATGACGGCCTTGCTGCTGAGGAAGCCCATGGCAAGATGACCGACGCCCTCGAAGCACACGACTGGCTGCACGGTTCGCTCGCTCGCTCGGAAGCTTCGGTGAATGCTCGCCTGGCTTCGGGCCTGCCGTTCCTGGCAACCGTCGGCGCGACCTCGCCGTTCATCGGTCTGTTCGGTACCGTGGTCGGCATCTACCGCGCGCTGATCAACATCGGCATCGCCGGTTCGGCTTCGATCGACAAGGTCGCCGGTCCGGTCGGTGAAGCTCTGATCATGACCGCGCTGGGTCTGCTCGTCGCCGTTCCGGCCGTGCTTGCCTACAACTACCTGCAGGCACGCAACAAGCGCATCGCCGAGCTGCTCTCGGGCTTCTCGACCGACGTGCTGGCCAACATCAACTCGAAGGGTGCGGTGAAGCCGGCTGTGGCTCCGGCCCCGGCTGCTGCCAAGCCGGCTGCTCCGGCCGCCAAGGCCTAAGCGTTAGGGCCGCCGCGGCACGGTGTCGCGGCGGCTCGCTGGCAACCCAAGGACAGGATGTAACCCATGGCGATTTCAACGGGCGGCGGCGGCGATGATGCGCCGATGTCGGAAATCAACACAACGCCGCTGGTCGACGTGATGCTGGTGCTTCTGATCATCTTCCTGATCGCGGTTCCGGTCGCGATCCAGACGATCCAGAAGCTGAAGATTCCGGTGATGGTTTCGACCGAATCGAAGGACAAGGTCGAAAACCTGCTGCTGACGGTCAGCACCACCGACTCGGCCGGCCGCTCTGCGGGCGACCCGAGCTTCGAAGGTGCGAGCCTTGGCGGTGAATGCCGCATCTACTTCAACAACATCACGCCAGTCGATTCGGTCGAACTGCGTGACCAGGCGTTCAAGCGCCTCGATGCTATCGTGAAGCGTGCCGGTGGACCGGAAGCACTCCAGGCCAATCCGGAACTGGTTCCGCAGGTGCATATTCGCGGTGACGTGAACGCCCCGTGGCGCTGCGTTGCTGGGGCGATCTACAACGTGCAGATCTCGGGCTATCCGACGGTCGGCTTCATTTCGACCCCGGTCGATCCCAACGGCTAATCGGTGCGGGCAGCTCTGGCTGCCCCACCAGCTCGTAATTCAGGAGTAACCCACCATGGCAATGTCAGGCGGCAAGGATGATGGCTCGCCGATGATGGAAATGAACACGACGCCGTTGATCGACGTCATGCTCGTTCTCCTCATCATGTTCATCATCACGATCCCCGTGGCCACCCACGCCGTGAACATCGACCTGCCTAACCCGTCGGCCCCGCCGCCGGATGTCGTCGTCAAGCGCGACAAGAACAAGGTCGTGATCATGCCGAACAGCGCGATCCTGTGGAACGGCGGAGAAGTCGACCAGGGCCAGCTGCTGTCGTTGCTGCAGGCCACTCTGGCGATCAAGCCGGAACCGGAACTGCAGTATCAGCCGGATCCGCAGGCACCCTATGACACCTCGGTTCAGGTGCTGAACATCATCAAGGGTTCGGGCGTGACCGCCTTTGGCTTCGTCGGCAACGAACAGTACTCGGAATTCGGCAAGGCGCCGAACGCCAAGTAACCCGACCACGGTTCGAGCGATTGAGGGGGCGGAGCAATCCGCCCCCTTTTCGTTTGTCTGCTAGTCCTGCATCGGCCGCATCGCGAGGCCGGCCAGGCTATCTGCCTCCAGCAACAGCTCCTCGTCAGCCTGCCCTTGGGGGGTGCTCTCGCGCCCGACCATGACCAGCACCGGCACAGCTAACGGACTGACCCGATCAAGCTGCACATGGCGCAGCTCATGCTGTGCGCGATCGAGCACCCCGGCGAGGCGCCCCACATCGGTCATCCGCGCCCGCGCATCAGCCCAGGCCGCCTCAATCAGCAGGTGGTCCGGCTCGTGCTTCAACAGCACATCGTAAATGAGGTCGGTCGAAAAGGTCACCTGCCGTCCGGTCTTGCGCTTGCCCGGATGCTGGCGTTCGACCAGCCCGGAAATGACCGCCACTTCGCGGAACGCCCGGCGCAATAGATAGCTGTTCTGCACCCAGTCGACGAATTCACCCGCCAGGATGTCTGGCGATAGCAATGCAGCCGGATCGGCAATCGGCCGCAACCCCCAAACCGCAAGGGCGTAATCGTTGGCAACGAAGCCCAGGGGCGCAAGGCCACGTTCCTCCATCCGCCGGGTTACCAACATGCCAAGCGACTGGTGCGCCGGCCAGCCTTCGAATGTATAGAATACGGTGTAATGCCGCCCTTGGTGCGGGAAGCTCTCCACCAGCAGTCGCCCCGGCGCTGGCAGTTCCGAACGCCAGTCCTGCATCTCAAGCCATTCCCGAACGTCATCAGGAAACCGCACCCATCCGGCCCGATCCGCCAGCAAAGCCTGCACCCGGTTGGAGAGGTGTGTGGTGAGCGGCATGCGGGCACCCATGTAACTCGGGATCTGTCCGCTGCGCTTGGCCGCGCGAACCCACAGCTCGGTCTCCCGCATCGCCTCGACCTCGAGATCAAGGCCCGCGAACCGAAATGTCGCCCCGGGCTTGAGACTGGCGGCAAAGCTTTCCTCCACCCGGCCCAGCGCCTTGCCGTTGCGGAAGCGGACAGAGATCATCTCGCTGTCCATGATGATCCCGGCGTTCAGGCGATGCCGCGCGGCGTGTTGCGGATGGGTGAGCCGCCACAAGCCGTCGCGGCCCTTGGTGATCCGCTGGAACCGGTCATAGGCGCGTAATGAATAGCCCCCGGTCGCGACAAAGCCGAGCACCCGCTGCCAGGTTTCGGGGTCGACCCAAGCGTAGGATTCGGCGCTTTGTATTTCGGCGAGCAGTGCCGCGTCATCAAACGGTCCGGCGCAGGCGCAAGCCATCACATGCTGCGCCAGAACGTCGAGGCCGCCGGGGCGGAACGCCTCGCCATCACGTTGCCCCTCGGCCACGGCTTCCAGCGCAGCGAAGGCCTCAAGGAACTCAAAGCGGTTGCCCGGCGCGAGCATGGCGCGGCTCGGCTGGTCAAGTCGATGGTTGGCGCGCCCGATCCGCTGGAGCAGGCGCGATGAGCCTTTGGGGGCACCCATCTGCACCACCAGGTCAACATCGCCCCAATCGACCCCCAGGTCGAGGCTGGCGGTGCAGACAAGCGCGCGCAGCTTGCCCGCCGCCATGGCACTCTCGACCTTGCGCCGCGCCTCAACCGACAGCGACCCATGGTGGATGCCGATTGGCAGGTGATCCTCGTTCGCGTCCCACAATTCCTGAAAGATGAACTCGGCCAGGAACCGGGTGTTGCAGAATACCAGCGTCGTCTTGTTCGCCTTGATCGCCTGATAGAGCTGCGGGACGGCCCAGGCCGCTGCGTGGCCACCCCATGGCACCCGCGCCTCTTGAGGCAGAACGATCTCTAGTTCGGGTGGCGCGCCCTGTTCGCCCTCAACCACGGCCACGGCCGCAGCCTCGCCCTGTGGTGCAAGCCAACGGCGATAGACTTCCGGATCGGCGAGGGTGGCCGACAAGGCCACCCGTTGCAGCTTGGGGGCAAGGGCTTGCAATCGGGCCAGCGCCAGCACCAGCAAGTCCCCTCGCTTGCCATTGGCGAAGGCGTGGACTTCATCGATCACGATCCGTTTCAGCCCCGCGAACAGCGTCGCGCTCTCGGGATAGGAGAGCAACAGCGAGAGCGATTCCGGCGTGGTCAGCAGGACATGTGGCGGCTTTACGCGCTGGCGGGCCTTGCGATCCGACGGGGTATCCCCGCTGCGGGTCTCGATCCGGATCGGCAGGCCCAGCTCCGCGGCCGGGAGCAGCAGGTTGCGCCGCACATCGTGGGCAAGCGCTTTCAGCGGGGAGACATAGAGCGTGTGCAGGCCTTCCGGCGGCTCGGCACCCTGAAGCCGCGTCGGGCAAAAGTCAGCCAAGGTCGGCAGGAAGCCGGCCAGCGTCTTCCCCGCGCCGGTGTCAGCAACCAGCAGCGCGTGCCGCCCTTCCGCGGCAACCAACAGCATCTCACGCTGGTGGCGACGCAGCTGCCAGCCGCGCCCGGCGAACCAGTCGGCAAGCTCCGGGGGCAGATGGGCGGGGGCATTCGACATCGCAGCATAGGTAATATGTGCCGAGCAAACATAATAGCCCGACAGGCGAACTGAAAAGGACCCTTCCCCTTCCCGGCGCAGCCTGCCACGCTGGTGCGATGTTACCCGGATTGGATCAGGCTGCGCTTGTTTCGGTGGCGCTGGCATTGGCGCTGGGGCTGCTGGTCGGCGTGGAGCGCGGCTGGACGCAGCGCGAGCAAGCGCCTGGCACCCGCTTTGCCGGAATTCGGACCTATGGCCTGCTGGGCCTGGCTGGTGGGCTGGGCGGGGCGTTGCAAGCAACATTCCCGGTCCTGTCGGGCATTCTGCTGGCCGGAACCGCCGTCCTGGTGGTGATGGGTTATTGGCGCACCACGCGCGGTGAACCAAGCACGCAACCCTCAATCAGCGGTACGGCCAGCCTGGTTGGCCTGCTTACCCTCGCCGGTGGATTCCTCGCTGGAGCCGGCGGCCATGCCTTGGCCAGCGCCGCTATGGGGGTGATGGTCCTGGTCCTCGCCATGCGCCACCAGTTGCATGACTGGGTCCGCCACCTTGATGAGCGCGAGGTACTGGCCATTGCCCATTTCGCACTCATCTCGCTGGTGATCCTACCGCTGCTGCCCGACACACCAATGGGCCCGCTTGATGCCTGGCGTCCCCGCCAGATCTGGCTGGTGGTGGTGATGGTCTGCGGCTTCTCGTTCCTGGGCTATGTCGCTGCGCACCGGCTTGGCCCGTCAAAGGGGACCATGGCCACGGCCGCCGCCGGATCGATGGTTTCCTCAACCGCGGTCACCGCTTCCCTGGCCGGACGGCTACGCGACGGATCGGGCGATCCGGCTATGTTGAATTCGTCGATTGCGCTGGCTTCGGCCGTGATGTTCGTCCGGGTAATGGTTCTGGTGGGCGCCCTCGCCCCCTTTGCCCTGTCCACCCTGACTACCTGGGCCCTGCCCGGCATGATTGTCAGCCTGATCGGCGCCTCGATGATCGGTCGGCACCGGAGCGGGAACAGCGAAAACCAGCACGACGGGCTGCCGCTGCGCAACCCCTTCGCGCTCGGCCCTGCGCTGATCCTTGCTGCGCTGGTCATGGTCCTGAGTGTTGCCGCGCGCTGGGTACTGGCGCGTTACGGCGACGCCGGACTCGCGACCGTGCTGGCCCTGTCGGGCATGCTGGATGTCGATTCTGCGATCATCACAATGGGCAACCTGCCGGCCGGCACAGTCGATCCGCGGCTTGCGGCGCTGATCCTGATGCCGCCAGTCCTGCTCAACACCCTGATCAAGGCAGGAGCGGCGATCGGACTTGCCGGATGGCGGCAAGCGTGGAGAGGCGCGGCAGTCTTGGCGGCGAGCGCCTTGGCAGCGCTCGGCGCGCTGCCCTTGCTGCTCCCAGCGATTCAGTGACTCGCCTGCGGTCCGCGCGTCAGGCCCGAAGCCTCGAGCTGGGCGTCAACTTCGGCCAACAAGCGTTCGCACCCTTCCGCGCTATCGCTTTCGGCCCGGGCGACCAGCACGTCCTGGGTGTTGGACGCGCGCAGCAGCCACCAGCCATCGGCAGTTGAAACCCGCACGCCGTCAATCGCGTTAACCGTGGCACCGGATGCGGCCAGCCGGTCCTTCACCTCGTCAATCACGGCAAACTTGCGGCTTTCATCG
>JBEEIN010000177.1:0-7865 GCA_041169825.1 Pseudomonadota bacterium | reverse complement strand
CTGGATCAAGCAGCCGCTCGACCCGTTCGCGCGGGAGCAACTTGCCGCGGCTCGTATGGCGGTTGCGGCTCTTCTCATCCCCGCCCAGCGCGGCCTGCGCGACCTTGGCGCGCAGTTCCTCGGCCAACGCCCGGTTGTGCGCAGCGCGGGCCTGGGCCTGCGGGTCGTCAGGGTTGATCTGGGTGCCGAGGACGGGGGCACTCATCAGGCCGCTCCGATCAGTTCGCGGCCGATCAGCATGCGGCGAATTTCGTTGGTCCCGGCACCAATGTCGAGCAGCTTGGCATCGCGCAGATAGCGTTCCACCGGCCAATCCTTGGTATAGCCCGCGCCGCCCAGCGCCTGGACGGCTTCGCCCGCCACCTTAAAGGCATTTTCGCTGGCCAGCAGGATCGCACCCGCCGCATCAAAGCGGGTGGTCTGCCCGGCGTCGCAGCTCTTGGCCACTGCATAGGTATAGGCGCGGGCCGATTGCAGCGCGACATACATGTCCGCCACCTTGGCCTGCATCAGCTGGAACGCGCCGATCGGCTTGCCGAACTGCTTGCGCTCACGCAGATATGGGATGACCGTGTCGAGGCAGGCCTGCATGATGCCCAGCTGTAGCCCCGCAAGGACCACACGCTCATAATCCAGCCCGCTCATCAGCACGCCGACCCCGCCGTGCAGCGGGCCCATGATCCGGTCTTCGGGAATGAAGCAGTCGTTGAACACCAGTTCGGCTGTCGGGCTGCCGCGCATCCCCATCTTGTCGATCTTCTGGCCGATTGAGAAACCCTCGTCGTCCTTCTCGATCAGGAAGGCGGTGATCCCCCGCGAACCGGCTTCTGGCGAGGTCTTTGCATAGACCACCAGGGTGTCGGCATAGGTGGCATTGGTGATCCAGAACTTGGTGCCGTTGAGCACGTAACCACCCTGGACCGCGTCGGCCTTGAGCTTCATCGAGACGACATCTGATCCGGCCCCGGCTTCCGACATGGCGAGGCTGCCGACATGTTCACCAGAGATCAGTTTGGGCAGATACTTCGCCTTCTGCTCATCATCGCCCCAGCGGCGGATCTGGTTGACGCAGAGGTTTGAATGCGCGCCATAGGACAGCCCGATCGAGGCGCTGGCCCGCGATACTTCCTCAACCGCGATCACATGGTCGAGATAGCCCAGGCCCAGTCCGCCCCATTCCGGTTCTACCGTGATCCCGTGCAGGCCCAGTTCGCCCATCGCCGGCCACAGCTCGGCCCGGGGGAACCAGTCTTCCGCATCGGCCTTGGCGGCCAGTGGCGCGATTTGCTCGTCGGCAAAACGGGCGGTAACCGTGCGGATCATTTCCGCGCTTTCGGGCAGGGCGAAGTCGAAATCAGGGGTGGCGCGCATGGGATCTCCTCCGCGCCTTGGTATACCTAGCTGGCGATCAGGAAAACTTGGTTTTTACCGAACCATTGCATAGCGCCGGTCTATAGTTAGCCCGGCCGCCGCAGGTTGGCGCGGCGCATGAAGGCCACCAGCGGGACGGTGATGATCGTCATCCACATCATCAGATAGAAGTTATCCAGATAGGCAATCATCGCCGCCTGCCGGTTGATCTCGCCATCGACCATTCGCAGCGCAGCCTCACCCGCGTCCTGGAACCGGTCGAGGGTTGAAAAGTCGACAACCTGCATGAACGAGGGCGTGACGTGGGTCGCCAAATCGGAATGGCTCACTTGCAGGTTGCGCGCCAGCAAGGTCGTGACAATCGAGATCCCGATTGATGATCCGATAGACCGCGACAGATTGAGCAGGCTGGAACCATCTGTGCGCAGGTGCGGAGCAATCGTCGCAAAGGCACTGGCATTCATCGGCATGAACACCAGGCCCATGCCGATGCCCTGGATAAAGCCGGACCAGGCGATATGGCTGTAATCGGTTTGCAGCGACCAGAGCGACATCTCCCAGAGTGAGAACGCCGCGATGGAAAAGCCCATGGCGATCATGATCCGGGGATCGACCCCGCGCCGCACCAGATAGCCGGAAACCTGCATGGTGATCAGGGTGCCAAGCCCGCGCGGCATCAGTGCCTCACCCGTATCGATCACGCCGTAGCCGAACAGGCGCTGCAACATGGGCGGCAAAAGCGCCATGGTTGCAAACATCACCACGCCGATCACGGCGCTGAGCCCGATCGCCGACACGTAGTTCGGATCGTGGAACAGCTTGCGGTTGAAAAGCGGTTCGGGGACGGTGGAGAGGTGGATCAGCGTCATCCAGGCGCCGGAAAGGCCCAGGAAGGTATAAATCCACGTTTCCAGTGAGGCGAACCAGTCAATGTGGTTGCCGCGGTCGAGTAGTAGCTGGATCGAAGTCAGCGTGATCGCCAGCAGGGCAAACCCCGTCAGGTCGAACCGGCGCTTCAGGATCTGGCGCGAGGGGAGCTGGGTGGTCAGGATCGCCAGCGACAGGATGCCAAGCGGCACATTGACATAAAAGACCGAGCGCCAGTTCCAGTTTTCGGTCAGCCAGCCCCCCAGGATTGGCCCCAGAATTGGCCCGATCATGATCCCCATGCCCCAGACTGCCATCATCTGCGCCTGGCGCGATGGCTTGTTGGTATCGATCATGGCTGCCTGGCTGAGCGGCGAAATGAACGCGCCGGTCGCCCCCTGCAAGGCCCGGAAAATGACCATCTCCGTGATGTTCTGGGCCATGCCGCAAAGCATCGAAGACAGCACGAACCCAGCCACCGAGAGGATGAACAGCCGCCGCGAGCCGAACCGGTCTGCCAGCCAGCCGGTAATCGGCATAGCGACGGCGACGGCAACTATATAGCTGGTCAGGACCCAGCTGATCTCGTCCGGGGTGGCGCCCAGCGTGGCCTGCATGTGCGGGATCGCAACATTGGCGATCGTCGAATCGAGAATTTGGAGGAGCGAGGCCAGCATGACCCCCACTGCCAGCAGATAGGGGTTGTCGACCGGCAGCAGGGCGACATCGTCGATCGCTGCGGCAAACCTGTCCTGTCCTGCTGAACCTGCCATCGGTTCAGCGCTTGCCCTCGTCGGTAAAGACCTTGGCCTTCACCGAAAGGCCGGCAATCAGCTGGCGCGGGCTGGACTGGTCCAGCGCGATGCGGACTGGCACGCGCTGCGTCACCTTGACCCAGTTGCCGCTGGCATTCTGCGCAGGCAGCACAGAGAATTCACTGCCCGTGCCTGCGCCAATGGCGGCAACATGGCCCTTCAGGACCAGGCCCGGATAGGCATCGACGCGCACCTCGGCCCGCTGGCCAATGCGCATGTCGGCCAGGTCGGTCTCCTTGAAATTGGCCTCGATGTAATAGGAACCATCGGCCACGAGCGTCAGCGCCGGCAGTCCGGTGATCATGTCCTGCCCGACCTGAAGGCGGTCTGCCTGACCGATGATCCCAGCCACGGGCGCGCGGACCTCGGTACGGCGGAGGTTCAACTGTGCCGCCCGACGCTGCGTCGCTGCTGCCGCCAGCTGCGGGTAGACGCCCGGCATCTCACTGCCCGTGGCCAGCTTGGCTGCCGCTTCGGACCGCTTGGCTTCAGCCAACCGCAACTGCTCTTCGGCCACGGTCACCTGGTGCTGGGCCGCTTCCAGCCCGGCCTTGGTGGTAAAGCCCTTCTGCATCAGCGCTTCCTGCCGGGCCAGGTTCGATCGGGCGAAGGCAATGTTCTGCTGCGCGGCGGAAATGTCGGCGCCTGAGAGGGCGCTTGCGCTTGCCGCACTGATACGGCTGACTTCGGCGGCGGCGATCGCGGCATCGGCCTGGGCAACTTGCAGTTCAAAGGCTTCAGGGTCGATCCGGAACAGCAAGTCGCCAGCCTGCACGTGCTGGTTTTCCTTGACCAGCACCTCGACGATCTTGCCGCTGACCTCTGAACTGACCGAGATCTTGTCGACGTGGATATAGGCATTGTCAGTCGACACCTGGCCTTGCAGGCTTTGCCAATAGACCAGCCCGCCGATCAGCAGGGCAATTGGCACCGACAGCATTATCATCAGCCGCCGCCAGTTTCGCCGTTTGGGCTGCCCTTCGTCTTGCGCGGGCATTGCGATGCGGGGATCTTGTTCAGCCATTGACAGTCACTTCGGTTGATCGCGCGTGGGTAAGGTTCGTGCGGATGGTTTCGAGCAGCGTCGCCAGTGTCGAACGCTGGGCCTGGTCAAGATTGACCAGCATTTCGTCCTCAAGTCCGTTGAGGCAGCCATGCACCTGATCGATGATCTCGCGCCCGGCATCGGTAAGGTAAACGCGCCAGGCGCGGCGGTCGGCGGGATCAGGCCGACGCTCAACGCGGCCGGCTTCCTCCATCCGGTCCAGCATCCGGGCAAGTGAGATCGGCTCGACCTCAAGCCGCTCGGCATAAAAGGCCTGGTTCTCCCCCTCGCTGTGCGAAAGGATCAGCAATAGCCGGGCCTGCGGGCTGGTCATGCCCAGCTGCCGCACGCGGCCATCAAAGGCCTTGCGCAACAGGCGAGCGGTATCGCTCAGCAGATAGGTCGTCGGAATCATGGAGACCCCGATATAATAGACGTGCTTATTAAGTCAACGGTTAGTATTCGCCGTGCGGGCCTTCCGGTTTGGCAGGGCCGGCAAACCTTGCCGAAATCACAGCGCCCTTCAGTGACGGCTGCACAAGTTCAGACACCTAGTCCGCGGCCCGAGGACGCTGGCCCAGCGCGGCGATCGTTTCCACGGTCTTGAGCAGGGTTTCCCGAAACCCATTGGCTAGATCGACCCGCTCGTGCGGCATCGGGAAAACATACCCCCCGTTGATGCGGGACAGGAAGCCACGGGTGACCAGGCGCTCAAGCTTGCGCCGCGTCGTTTCGCGGCTCATTCCCAAGGAGGTGTGGATGAACTTCAGGTTGACTGAAACGCGATATTCGTTGGGCAGAGGGCGATCTTCAAACCCGAACTTCGATGCCAGATAGGGATCCTCGCGGATTGGGCGCGTACTCTCGGCAAAGACCAGGGCAATAATGGCCATCTCGTCGATTGAGATCGCATACCGACGGGCCGTATAGCCGATCAGGTCCGTCGAATACTTCGCGAAATGTGACGCAACGAGTCTGGTAGCCTTTGTCGGGTTGTTTTGGCTCATGCGGCTGCTGCGCCCGCAGCTGTTGTTTGGTGTATCGGCACTGCCGCCCCTGCGTTAGAAATTTCGGGGCTATTAGGCGTTTCATGACGGCATGAGGATGGAAGGCGCTCATTCTGGGCGCGAATTGCCTCAAACTTCCAGACACCTACGATAAAACAGATAGATAACGTTGCAAATTCGAACCTTGTCTACGCGATTGCACGAGGCTGCATTTGCGATGTCATGAAAGGGGCTGCGCCGGTCTGGTAACGTCGGCGTTTTCAGTGTGACACGGGTACTGCTTATTGCCCCCCATCAACCCTTACCAAGGCGCCGGTTGTATAGGAACTATGCGGGCTGGCCAGCATCAGCGCGGCGGTGACGATCTCTTCGGGATAGCCGGGGCGGCCCATGGCCACGGGCTGGACTTCGCGCTTTTCCGGTGTCCAGGCTTCGGCAATATCGGTCAGGAAGGGGCCGGGGGCAATCGTGTTGACGCGCACCTTGGGCGCATATTCCCGCGCCAGCGAAACCGACATGGCATTGAGCGCGGCCTTGGCTCCGCCATAAGGCGCCACCTGCGGCGCCGGTTGGAGCGAGGCAATCGAGCTGATATTGATGATGCAGCCGCCATCGGCCCGGTTCATCCGGTGCGCCACCTGGCTGGCGAGCCGGAACGGCCCCTTGAAGTTGAGGTTCAGAACCGAATCGAACAGGCTTTCCGACATTTCGTGGCTGGGGCAGGCGGGTGACATCCCGGCATTGTTGACCAGCACGTCGATCCGGCCGAACTCGGCATAGACGGCTTCCACCAAGGCATCGCAATCGGCCCAGCGGCCGGCGTGCATGGCAAAGGGCATTGCCCGGCGGCCCAGAGCGCGGCATTCCTCGGCCACCTTCTCGCAGTTCTCGATCTTGCGGCTGGCGATGATCACGTCGGCGCCTCGCTCGGCAAAGGCCTTGACCATGTGATAGCCCAGGCCCCGGCTGCCCCCAGTGACGAGTACGACCTGGCCGGTAAAATCGAACAACGGATCCATCATCTCGCATCTCTCCCTTGGCCCATCAGACTGCCGCGTTGTGGACCGCCATGCAACCGGGCTGGAAAATGCCATTAGGCCGAGGCAAAGACGAACTTCGTTGCTCGTTACTGGGGGCTCTGACAGGGGAACCGGCATGACCAAGTCCCTGACCCACCTCGATCGGCTTGAAGCCGAGGCGATCCACATCATGCGCGAAGTGGTGGCCGAGGCAGAACGGCCGGTGATGCTCTATTCGATCGGCAAGGACTCCGCGGTGATGCTGCATCTCGCGAAGAAGGCCTTTTACCCTGCGCCGCCGCCGTTCCCGCTGCTCCACGTCGATACCACCTGGAAATTCCGGGACATGTATGCCCTGCGCGAAAAGGCGGCCCAGGCGGCGGGGATGGACCTGCTGGTCTGGCAAAACCCCGAGGCGCAGCAGCGCGGAATCAACCCGTTCGATCACGGTCCGCTGCACACCGACATGTGGAAGACCGAGGGGCTGAAGCAGGCGCTGGATCATTACGGTTTCGATGCGGCCTTTGGCGGAGCGCGGCGCGATGAGGAAAAGAGCCGCGCGAAAGAACGGATTTTTTCGTTCCGCACGGCCAGCCACGGGTGGGATCCCAAGAACCAGCGGCCCGAGCTTTGGAACCTCTACAACGCCCGCAAGCACAAGGGCGAAAGCATCCGCGTCTTCCCGATCTCCAACTGGACCGAACTGGATATCTGGCAATACATCCAGCAAGAGGGGATCGAGATCGTCCCGCTCTATTTCGCGGCGCCACGCCCCACCTACGAATGGGACGGGCAATTGTTCATGGCCGATGATCTCGAACGGCTGGAGCGGGTGCTGGGCCGCAAGCTGCCGACCACGCAGCGGTCGATCCGCTTCCGTACGCTTGGCTGCTTCCCCCTGACCGGCGCGGTAGAAAGCCAGGCGGCCACGCTGACCGACGTGATCCGCGAAACACTGCTGACCACCACGTCTGAACGGCAGGGCCGGGTGATCGACAAGGACGGCGGAGACGCATCGATGGAGAAGAAGAAGCAGGAGGGGTACTTCTGATGACCCGTCCGGCCTATACTCCCGAAGCCGCGATCGCCCAGGATATCGAGGGCTATCTTGCCCGTCATCGTGACAAGGACCTGCTGCGCTTCATCACCTGTGGCTCGGTCGATGATGGCAAGTCCACGCTGATCGGGCGGCTGCTCTATGACAGCAAGATGATCTTTGACGATCAGCTCTCCGCACTCGAAGCGGATTCAAAGCGGGTCGGCACGCAGGGGCAGGAGATTGATTTCGCCCTGCTGGTCGATGGCCTGGCGGCCGAACGCGAACAGGGCATTACCATCGACGTCGCCTATCGCTTCTTCACCACCGAGCGGCGCAAGTTCATCGTCGCCGATTGCCCCGGGCACGAACAATACACCCGCAACATGGTGACCGGGGCGAGCACGGCGGACCTTGCCGTGATCCTGATCGATGCCCGCAAGGGCGTGTTGGTCCAGACCCGGCGTCATTCATACCTGTGCCACCTGCTCGGCATCCGTCACTTCGTGCTGGCGGTGAACAAGATGGACCTGGTCGGTTACAATCAGGCCCGCTTTGACGAGATCGTGGCAGACTACACCGCCTTCGCCAGTTCGATCGGGATGGACAGCTTCACCGCGATCCCGATTTCGGGCTTCAAGGGGGATAATGTTACCGAGCGGTCGGCCACTACGCCGTGGTACGCGGGGCCGGTGTTGATCGACC
>JBEEIN010000176.1:0-8833 GCA_041169825.1 Pseudomonadota bacterium | reverse complement strand
GGCCAGGTCCGCGCCAGAGAAGCCAGGCGTGCCGCGGGCAATGGTGCGCGGGTTAACATCAGGCGCCAGCGGCACCTTCTTCATGTGCACGCCGAGGATTTGCTCGCGCCCGTCAACATCGGGGACCGGCACGACAACCTGGCGGTCAAAGCGGCCCGGGCGCAGCAGCGCCGGGTCGAGCACGTCAGGCCGGTTGGTTGCGGCGATGATGATGATGCCTTCGTTGGCCTCAAACCCGTCCATCTCGACCAGCAGCTGGTTCAGCGTCTGTTCGCGTTCGTCGTTCGAATTGCCCAGGCCATGGCCACGGTGGCGGCCGACCGCGTCGATTTCGTCAATGAAGACGATGCAAGGCGCGTTCTTCTTGGCCTGTTCGAACATGTCGCGCACGCGGCTGGCGCCGACGCCGACGAACATTTCGACAAAGTCCGAACCCGAAATGGTGAAGAAGGGCACGCCCGCCTCACCCGCGATGGCGCGGGCCAGCAGGGTCTTGCCGGTGCCGGGCGAGCCGACCAGCAGCGCGCCCTTGGGAATCTGGCCGCCGAGCTTGGAAAAGCGCTGCGGATCGCGCAGGAATTCGACGATTTCCTGCAATTCCTCGCGCGCTTCATCGATCCCGGCGACATCGTCAAAGGTGACGCGGCCCTGGCGTTCGGTCAGCAGCTTGGCCTTGGACTTGCCAAAGCCCATCGCGCCGCCGCCGCCACCCTTCTGAACCTGGCGCAGCGCGAAGAAGGCGATCCCCAGGATCAGCAGGAAGGGCAGGGTCTGGACCAGGATATAGACCAGCACGTTACCTTCTTCGGCAGCCTTGCCTTCATACTTCACGCCATTTTCCTGCAGCAGCGGCTGCAGGGTCGGGTCGTTCGGTACGGGCACGGTCGAGAAGGTCCCGCCGTTCTTGTACTTGCCGGTGATCTTGGCTTCGCTGATCTGGACGCTTTCGATCGACCCTTCAGAAACCCGCCCGCGAAAATCGGAATAGCCGATCTGCGGGCCAGCACTGTCTCCGCGTGAACCCAGCATAGTGACCACCAGCAGCAGGGCGAGGAAAATTCCGCCCCACACCAGCATGGTCTTGATCCAGGGATTACCGCTCGGCTGGTCGTCGTTCATGCGTGTCGCATCCTTTCGTCCAACCTATGTAGGGGCGAGAAGCTTAAGCGCAAGTTTGCGGCGGCTTGCAGAAGGCCGTTTGCGGCAGGTTGCCGATTTCAGAAATCGCCGGGCTAGAAATCCACCGCGATCCCGTTGCGCTCCCAATCGCCATAGCGGGTCGGGGATAGACCTGCCGGATCCTCATCCTGCTTGGGCTCCTGCGGTGTAGGAGCGGGATCATTGCTCCAGTGCGCCGGTTTGACGAAGGGCTTCGGACGTTCGGTGGCTCGCTGGGTCATGCACCCTATCTGGCTATTGCAAGCGGCTACGTCTAGGGGCTGCAGCGATGGATATTCCCGGTCTCCCCGCGCGCAAGGCCGCGCTCAAACTGCTTGATGCCGTGCTGCGCCGGGGCGAAACGCTCGATCAAGCGGCCCAGCCGGCGCTGCAGGGCATTCGCAGCGATGCCGACCGGGCCCTGGCCCGGGCCCTCGCCGGAGAGGCGCTGCGCTGGTTGGTTGACCTTGATGCACTGATCGACAGCGCCACGCGGCAAGTCCTGCCCGATGATGCCAAGCCCCGCTCGGCGCTACGGCTGATGCTGGCGGGCTGGCTGCGGCTGGATACCCCGCCGCATGCGGTCATTGCCACTGGCCTGCCCTTGCTGGCCGGTGGGCCGCGGCGTCTGGCGCACGGGGTTTTCTCAACGCTGGTCAAGCGTGAGGTGCGCCTGCCGGACCAGCCCAGCCTGCCCGATGCGGTGTGCGAACGGTGGGGCGATGCCGCTCCGGCGATTGCCGCCGGGCTGGCGGTCCCGCCGCCGCTGGACCTGTCGCTGCGCGATCCAGCGACCACGGCTGAATGGGCCGAGCGGCTGGGCGGGACGAGCCTGATGCCGGGCCACGTGCGGCTGGAACGCGGCATGGCGGTCGAGCGGCTGGAAGGCTTCAAGGAAGGCGCCTGGTGGGTGCAGGACCTGGCCGCCAGCCTGCCCGCGCGGCTGCTGGGGCCGGGCGAAGGCCAGACAGTCCTGGATCTGTGCGCGGCGCCGGGCGGTAAGACCATGCAGCTGGCAGCGGCCGGCTGGCAGGTGACGGCGCTGGATTCCAGCGCCCGCCGTTTGCAGCGGATGCAGGAGAACCTCACCCGGACAGGGCTGACCGCCACACTGGTTCAGGCCGATGCCTTGCAATGGGAACCCGCCGCGCCGTTTGATGCCGTGCTGCTCGACGCGCCCTGCACCGCTACGGGCACCTGTCGTCGTCATCCCGATGTGCTGCATCGGATTGGCCCCCGCCAGATCGCCGAACTGGCCGAATTGCAAGCTGCGCTGCTCGAGCGCGCCCAGCGCTGGGTTAAGCCGGGCGGGCGGCTGGTCTATGCCACCTGCTCGCTTGAGCGGGCCGAGGGTGAGGATCAGACCATGGACGTCAAGCTGGCGCCTGACCCGATCCTTGCTGCGGAGCTGCCCGACGGCCTTAACCCAACCGCCGAAGGCTGGCTGCGGACCGATCCGGGTCTGTTGCGCGAGGCGGGCGGGCTTGACGGTTTCTTTATCGCCCGCTGGCGCGCCTAACCCTTAAGCTTTTCGGCAAAGCCCTTTTGCAGCTTGGCCAGCTTGGGCGGGATGACCGCGAGGCAATAGGGGTTCCGCTGGCCTTCGCCCTGCCAGTATTCCTGGTGATAGTCCTCTGCCGGATACCACTCCGCCGGGCCTTCGATCGTCGTCACGGCCTGCTCGCCCGGGTGGGCGGCGTTCCAGCGCGCGATCCCGGCTTCGCATTCGGCGCGTTGTTCGGCGTCCAGCGGGAACAGCGCGGTGCGATATTGGGTGCCAATATCATTCCCCTGGCGATTGAGCTGCGTCGGATCATGGGTGCCCATATGGATGTCGAGCAGGTCGGCGAAGGAGACGACCGCCGGATCGAAAGTCAGCTTGATCGCTTCGGCATGGCCGGTTTCGCCAGTGCAGACCGCCTTGTAGGTCGGGTGCGGCACGGTTCCGCCGATATAGCCGCTTTCCACCGCGGAGACGCCCGCAATCGAGCGGAACACCGCTTCGGTGCACCAGAAACATCCGCCTGCAAAAATTGCCTCAGCCATTGGTCACGCCTTTCGTTTGTAAGCCGCAGATAGGAACGAAGGACCGCCTTGTCATCTGGCCTTCGGGGCCTACCTTGCGCGCATCGTCCCCCAGGAGAGGATTTCCCCCATGCGTCGTTCCGTCCTGCTGCTTTCCGCTTTCGCTCTGGCCGTGCCTTCGGTTGCCGCGCTGGCCCAGACTAGTCCGGCCCAGACCAAGGCGGTGAAGGCCGAACTCGCCGCTGCCGTCGCCAGCCCGCTGCGCGACAAGGACCGCGCGCGTGACCAGTATCGCCGTCCGGCCGAAACGCTCGAATTCTTTCAGGTCGCACCGGATATGAAGGTGGGCGAATATGCCCCCGGCGGCGAATGGTACTCGCGGCTGCTCGGCCTTTACCTGGGCCCCAAGGGCAAGCTGGTCGGGCTATATTTCGATCCGACCTCGGGCGCGTTCAATGAAAAGGCCCAGCAGGGCATCCGTGATGGCGCGGTGAAGTACCCGGCCGATGTCGCCGCCGCCTCTGGTCTGCCCGCTGACCGGTTCAGCGCCATGACGCTGGAGAAGATCCCAGACAGCGAAAAGGGCACTTTTGACCGCATCCTGGTGATGCGGATGATGCACAACCTGCTGCGCTGGAACATCGCCGATCGTGAGATCAAGGCCATGCGCGACCTGCTCAAGCCCGATGGCATGATCGGGATCGAGCAGCACCGCGCCAAGCCTGATGCGCCATTCAGCTATGCCAATGGCAGCAAGGGCTATCTGCGCGAAGCCGACGTGATCAAGTTCATGGAGATCAACGGCTTCACCTTTGTCGGGCGGAGTGAGGCCAATGCCAACCCCAAGGACCCTGCCAATTGGCCGGGCGGGGTCTGGACCCTGCCGCCGATGCTGGCGGGGGCTAAGGATGAAGACAAGCCCCGCCTGCAGGCGATTGGCGAGAGTGACCGGATGACGCTGCTTTTCCGCAAGCGGGACTAGTTCTGAAACGCTGCTTGCCGCAAGCGTAGCTAGTTCTACCGCGCTGCTCGCCGCAAGCGTCCTTGATGGAACGCGGCCGGTAACCTAAGTGCGGCGGCATGAGCACGCTTACTGTCGCCGCCCTGCAACTGCCGCTCGGCTCGTCTGACGAGGCCGCGAATATCGCCGCCGTCTCCGCGCTGGTGGAGCAGGCGGCGAAGCAGGGTGCGCAGGTAATCCTGCCGCCCGAG
The DNA here is from genome assembly GCA_041169825.1 of Pseudomonadota bacterium. Classification (GTDB taxonomy): domain Bacteria; phylum Pseudomonadota; class Alphaproteobacteria; order Sphingomonadales; family Sphingomonadaceae; genus Novosphingobium. Next base: position 4,438 of record JBEEIN010000176.1, on the reverse strand, counting down.
CTCTTTTCCGGCCCCTATTTCTGCAAGGAAGAGGATGAGGCGCTGTTCGCCTTGGCCCGCCCAACGGCCGAGCATCCTTCGGTCGTGGCGATGCAGGCGCTGGCCTCCAGGCTGAAGGTCGCGATCCCGACCAGCTTCTTTGAGCGCGACGGCCACCACTATTACAACACCCTGGCCTGGATCGATCCGGACGGGGCAATCCAGGGCACCTATCGCAAGAGCCACATCCCCGATGGGCCCGGCTATGAAGAGAAGTACTATTTCCGCCCCGGCAATGATGGGTTTAAGGTGTGGAACGCCTTTGGCCATAAGCTGGGCGTCGGCATTTGCTGGGACCAATGGTACCCGGAAACCGCCCGCGTCATGGCCCTGCTCGGGGCCGAAGTGCTGTTCTATCCCACGGCGATCGGCAGCGAGCCCTATGACGCCGATCTTGATACCAGCCGGATGTGGCGCCGGGCGATGCAGGGCCATGCGGTGTCAAACTGCATGCCGGTGGTCGCCGCCAACCGGATCGGCAGCGAGGATGGCCAACACTTCTATGGCCACTCGTTCATCACCGACGAATGGGGCGATCTGGTCGAGGAATTCGGCGCCGAAGAGACGGGCGTGCTGGTGCACCGGCTGGATCTGACCCGGGCGGCGAAGCACCGCGCCGGGATGGGCTTTTTCCGCGATCGCCGCCCGCAGCTGTACGGCCGGATTGCGCAGGACATCTGACCCTTGCGCCAGCGCTATCTGATCGCGCTGGGCTCGAACAAGCGCCACCACCGTCACGGCGGGCCAGCTGCGGTACTCCGCGCGGCGCTGCATGCCCTGGCTGATGCGGGCCTGACGATCGAGAATGCTGCGCCGGTTCTGCCCAGCGCCCCGCTTGGCCCATCGCTAAGGCGCTATGCCAACAGTGCGGCCGTGATCGAGACGGATCTGCCGCCGGATGAACTGTTGGTCATGCTCAAACAGATTGAGCGTGACTTCGGTCGGCGCAGCGGCGGACAGCGCTGGTCCTCGCGCGTGCTCGACCTCGATCTGGTGCTGTGGAGCGGCGGGACCTGGTCCTCGCCAGGGCTGACCGTGCCGCATATTGCCTATCGCGATCGCGATTTCGTGCTGGCTCCGGCGCTTGCCGTTGCCGCCGCATGGCGCGATCCGATCACCAATCTTTCGCTCCGCCACCTCAAGGCCCGCTTGACCCGCCGCCGCCCGATGCCTAGTTGAGCGCCTCCCGTCCGCAAGCACGGCAGGGGCCCTTAGCTCAGTCGGTAGAGCAACTGACTTTTAATCAGTAGGTCGCTGGTTCGAACCCAGCAGGGCTCACCAATTCCCTTACAGAATTTCAGGCGGCTTGGCTGGACTGTCGCCCGCGCAGCAGTTGTGCTGCGATGCGTTGCAGCGGCAGGACGGCCTGGGCTGCGCCCAGTTCGATTGCAGCGCGCGGCATGCCGAACACGGTGCAGGATGCCTCGTCCTGCGCGATCGTCGGAGCTCCGGCGCGGGCCATGGCGAGCAGGCCCTTGGCACCATCGGCGCCCATGCCCGTGAGCAGCACGCCGACTGCATTTGCACCGGCCACCTTGGCGACCGAATGGAACAGCGCGTCAACACTCGGGCGGTGGCCGGAAATCAGTTCGCCGCTGCGCAGCTTGGTGTGGAGTTGGTTGGTGCCCCCCAGCAGCAGGTGCTGGTCGCCCGGCGCCAGATAGATGTGGCCCGGACGCAGCGGCAGGTCCGGCTCGGCCAATTGCACCTTTGCCCGGCTGACCTGGTCAAGCGTCTGGGCGATGGCCGGGGCAAAGCGGGCGTGAATGTGCTGGACCACCAGCGTCGGCGGGCAGTCCGGGCCGAAATTGCGCAACAGGACCTGAAGCGCCTCGACCCCGCCAGTGGACGATCCGATGGCGATAACCTTGGCCTTGCTGGCGTCGATGCTGGATTTCGTGGCCGGGATGGCTGGGGTGGCGGAACGTTTTCCGAAACGGACCTGCGCCGCCTCGCGGATCAGGTCGGCCAGACGGCCGTTGTCATTGAGCGGCAAGCCGCCCGAACGGTCGCACTTGGCGTAGCAATGGACCGCCCCCAGCGCGAGCGCCCGCGCCGTCACCCGGTTGCCGGCCTCGGTCGAACCGGAAACGACAATCACCGGCGTCGGGCGCAACTGCATCAGCTTTTCCAGGAAATCGAGCCCGTTCATGCCCGGCATTTCGATGTCCAGCGTGACCACATCCGGATCGAGCTGCTTGATCAGTTCACGGGCTTCGGCGGCATTGGCGGCGGTGCCAATCACCGAAATGTCGGGCTCGTTGCTGAGCCGCGACATCAGGATTGCCCGCATGGTCGGGGAATCGTCGACGACAAGGACCCGGACCGTCATGGCTGAACCTTCCAGCCATGCACCGGGCCCGTACGATCGGGTTGCGGAGTAAATAAAGCAGTAATAGCAGGCATTTACGGCTCCGGCTTTCAATGGGCATCCGGACCCGTGCTTAGCCAGCAATCCCCAAAGCGCCTTTGCTAAGGGACTACGGCTCTATCCCTAGCCCCGGCCCTTGCCGTCAGGCCAAGGCGCGATACCGGAAGTTCCGGAACCGGCACGCGCCGGGCCCGGCGGCATAAAGTCCGGGCCGCAGGGCAAGGAAGCCGCCCCGCACGTTATGGTGATAGCCCGATACCTCCATCCCCCGGTCGAAGCGCTGCCAGGTGCGGCCACCATCGCCGCTGGTATGGAAGGCAACGATATGTTCGCGGTTGGTAACCCGCAGCATCATCCGCCGCCCATGCGGATTGGCCGGACGGCCCCGCTCGATGCCATACTGGTGGGTGACAAAGCGCTGCTCGTCGAAGCCCAAGCCGCAATAGAGCTTGTCATCATAAAAGAGGACCAGCCCGGCGGTGGCGCCTGGGGCAAGCGCAATGTCACATTCGAACTGATAGGACCGATCACCGATGGTCAGCAACAGGGGGGAGCCGGTGGACGGGGCCAGGCCCTTGCCTGCAAGGTGCAGCGCGCCGTCAGCCAACCGGATCCGGCTCGCCTCGTCTGGAGCAGGGCGAAAGAAGGTCCATTTGGACCCTAGCGCCAATGGTGCGCTGAAATCATCGGACAGGGCCATGCCATGCGGCAGCGCCTGCCCGCCGGAGGGCTTGCGGATCGGGCGCGACAGATCGCCACCGGTCATGTGGAACCAGCCGTCGCGGGTCCACTCGATCGGATCGAGCAAGCACTGACGGCCGAGGGTCCAGAACCCCGCTTCATAACCGTGATACAATGACCACCAGGATCCGTCGGGTCCTTCAACCAGGCTGGCATGGCCGCGTGACCACCAGGCTTCGCCCGCCGATCGGGTGCGGACCAGCGGGTTGCCGGGATGCTGTTCCCATGGTCCGTGGAGCGAGCGCGAGCGGGCGGCAATCACCATGTGCCCGGTGGGTGGACCGGCCGTGCCGCCCACGGCGGTGATCATGTAGAACCAGCCGCCGTGGCGGTGGATCTTGGGTCCCTCGGGCGAGAAGCCTTCCACATCCCAGTTATCGGGATAGCGCCAGGGGTCATAGACATGTTCGACCGCGCCGACAGTGCTGAGGCCATCGTCGGCCAACCGCACCCGGTCCCCTCCGGACAGGAACAACCAGCGCGAGCCATCCTCTGCCACGGCGTGGCACGGGTCGATATGCTGGTGGAGACCCAGCGGGACCGGATCGCTCCAGGGTCCGTCGATGTGATCGGCCCAGATCACATAGATATCGTTTTGCGGTTGGGCCTTGACCGGGATGTACAGGAAGTACCGCCCCTGATGCTTTTCCAGGCTGACCGCCCAGACCGAACCGATATTGCGGTGCAAGGCAGGTTTGCGCGGCTGCCAATTGACCAGGTCGCGGCTGTGCCAGATCGTCAGGCCGGGATAGGCGTCAAAGCTGGAAAAGGTCAGGTAATAGTCATCCCCGTCCTTGAGCACGGCTGGATCGGGGTGGTCGCCTGCCAGGACTGGGTTGAGGAAGCGGCCGTTGCCAAGGTCAGGCTGGCGTTGCCCTTCGATGCCGGGCCGGTTAGTCGGGGCCGCTGAAAGGGGAAGCGCCGAAGCCAGCGGGGCGAGGGCCCCAACCTTGAGCAGGTCGCGGCGGTCCATCAACCCAGGCCGACCGTGCGGGCCCAGTTGCGCCAAAGTTCAGGCCAGATCTCAACCGGCTTGCCGATCGCCTTGCGCAGGCCAAAGCCATGGCCGCCATTGGCAAACAGATGCATCTCCACCGGAATGCGGCGGGCCTTCAGCGCAGCGCGCAGGCGCAGGGTGTTCTCAACCGGGACAGCATCGTCATCCTCGGCATGGAGCAGGAAGTGCGGCGGGGCATCGGCGGGCACCTGCTGGTCGGGTGAATAGAGCGCTTCAAGCTCCGCAGCGGGGCTCTTACCGAGCAACAATTCGCGCGAGCCCGGGTGGGC
>JBEEIN010000175.1:0-5052 GCA_041169825.1 Pseudomonadota bacterium | reverse complement strand
GCAGCCACGATGCGCTGAAGGTCGAAGCATTCCACGAATGCTCGAACTGCGGCGAACTGAAGCGCCCGCACAACCTGTGCACGGCCTGTGGCCACTACAACGGTCGCGAAGTCATCGCCGTCGGGCTCTAAGCCCAGTTAACGGGGGGATAACGCGATGAGCCTGCCGCGTATCGCCGTCGATGCGATGGGCGGTGATGAAGGCGTGCGCGTGATGATCGAAGGCGCCGCGCTTGCGCGTCGGCGCCACGATCGTTTCAAGTTTCTGCTGGTTGGCGATGAGGAGCGGATCAAGGCCGCGCTGGAAAATCATCCCAACCTGCGGTCGGCTTCCGAAATCCTGCATTGCGACGATGTCGTCGCCGGCGATGAAAAGCCCACGCAGGCCTTGCGTCGGGCCAAGACCACCTCAATGGGGCTGGCGATCAACGCCGTGAAGACTGGCGATGCCGGTGCCGCGGTCAGCGCCGGCAATACCGGCGCGCTGATGGCCATGGCCAAATTGGCGCTGCGCACCATGCCGGGGATCGACCGTCCGGCGCTTTCAGCCCTGATGCCAACCTTGGGCGATAACGACGTGGTCATGCTCGACCTCGGCGCGAACACCGATTGCGATGCCCGCAACCTGATTCAGTTCTCGATCATGGGCGCGGCCTATTCACGGATCATCACCGGCCGCGAGCGCCCGCGGGTCCGGCTGCTCAACATCGGTAGCGAGGAAACCAAGGGCACCGACGTGCTGCGCGATGCTGCGGCCCAGCTGTATGCCCACAGCGAACTTTCGCTTCAGTTTGATGGTTTCATCGAAGCAGACAAGATCAATCGGGGCGACGTCGACGTGGTCGTTACGGATGGCTTTTCGGGCAATATCGCGCTTAAGGCGATCGAGGGCACGGCCCGCTTCGTGGCCGATCTGCTGCGCCGCTCCTTTGCTTCTTCATTGCGATCAAAGTTCGGGTTCCTGATCTCACGACCGGCGACTGAATTGCTCAAGCATCATCTTGATCCCAACAACCACAATGGCGCCGTCTTCCTTGGGTTGAACGGCATCGTCGTGAAGAGCCATGGCTCGGCTTCCGCGCTTGGTGTGGCCAATGCGGTCGCGGTGACCGCGCGATTGCTTGAAGAAAAGCTGACAGAGCGGATCGCCGCAGAACTTCAGCATTTCGGGGCCGAATCGATCCGCAGCGGCGGCAAGGCAGCGGGATGATCCGTCGCTCTGTCATCGTCGGCACAGGCTCGGCCTTGCCGGTTCGGGCAGTTTCCAACCAAGAGTTGTCCGAGCGCGTCGATACCAGCGACGAATGGATTGTTGAGCGTACAGGTATCCGTTCACGCCACCTGGCCGGCGAGGGCGAAACCACTTCCAGCCTGGCGACGGACGCGGCGCGGGCGGCCCTTGCTGCTGCGGGGCTTGAGCCAAAGGATATCGGCCTGATCGTCTTGGCGACCTGCACGCCAGACCAGACCTTTCCTGCTTCGGCCACGATCGTGCAGGACCGGCTGGGTTGCCATGGCGGCATTGCTTTTGATGTCGGTGCGGTCTGTTCGGGCTTTCTTTATGCCGTGACCGTCGCGGATTCGATGCTTCGCACTGGGGCCGCCAACCGGGCCTTGGTGATTGGCGCCGAAACGATGAGCCGGATCCTCGACTGGGAAGACCGTACCACCTGCGTCCTGTTTGGCGATGGGGCTGGCGCGATCGTGCTTGAAGCCCGCGATGTGGCAGAAGATGGCCATGGCATCATCGCCAGTCGGCTCCACGCCGATGGTGCGCATAACGAGCTGCTCTATGTCGATGGCGGGCCATCGACCACCGGCACCGTCGGGCATATCCGCATGAAGGGACGCGAGGTATTCCGTCACGCCGTGGTCAATCTGGCCGAGGTCCTGGGTGAGGTCTTGGCCGATACAGGCTTCTCTCCCGCCGATATCGATTGGGTCGTTCCGCACCAGGCCAACCAGCGCATCCTCGATGCCACCGCGAAGAAGCTGGGGCTTCCGCCGGAAAAGGTCATCGTGACGGTCGATCGCCATGCCAATACTTCGGCGGCCTCGGTCCCGCTGGCGCTGGATACCGCAATCAGCGACGGGCGAATCAAGCCTGGTGACCTGGTCATGCTCGAAGCCATGGGTGGCGGTTTCACCTGGGGCGCCAGCCTGGTACGATTCTGACTTTCCCCCAGATCAAAGCGATCAGTTTCAATCGGTTTGATTGCATTCTTGCGAAAAGTAGATATTACACAACTCACGGGTCGTGCTTTTAATTCTTCGAGGGGAGAAAGGCGCAATGCGCTCTATGCACACATTGACCCGAGCTGACCTGGCCGAAGCAATCAACCGCAAAGTGGGGCTTTCCCGCTCGGAATCGCTTGGCATGGTCGAAGCAATCCTCGACCATATGGGTAACGCTCTGGAAAAGGGCGAGAATGTGAAGATTTCGGGCTTCGGAACCTTCCTGCTGCGCGACAAGGCACAGCGGATCGGCCGTAATCCAAAGACGGGCGTCGAAGTGCCGATCACGCCGCGCCGCGTTTTGACATTCCGCGCCAGCCAGATGCTTAAGGATCGGATTGCCAAAGGGTGACCGGGACTGACCTCTTCGCAGGCGAATCGCAGGCCCCGGGGATGACATCCCCGGGTCTTGGCGATGGCAAGGAAGAGGGGGCGCTCCGCACGATCGGCGAAGTGGCCAAGGCGCTGGGCATTCGCCAGCACGTCTTGCGCTATTGGGAAGAACAGTTCCCGATGCTAAAGCCGCTCAAGCGCAGCGGTGGGCGGCGGTATTACCGACCGGAAGATATTGCTCTGGTCGAAACGATCGATCGCCTGGTTCATCGTGAAGGATTTACGCTTCGCGGTGCCCGTCAGGCCCTGACCAAGAGCAAGCAGACCAAGAACGAGGCACCTCCCCAAAGGATCGTTCCTCAAGCGGCTCCGGCTGACAGCAATCCACCCAGCACCAATTTCGGTTACCGCGCCCGGCTGATCGCCCTGCGCGCCACGCTGGTCAAGGCGCTGCACGAGAGCTAATCCTGCTCCCAGAGAGCGAGGATTCCCATGACCAAAACTTACGATGCCGACCTGGCGCTGTTTATCAACGGCAGCTGGAAGATCGGTGAGGGGCGCGACCTGTTCCCGGTCGTCGATCCGGCAAGAGGCGAGACCATCGCCGAAGTGCCGCTGGCGAGCCCGGCTGATCTGGACGAAGCCCTGGCAGCGGCAGACCGCGGCTTCGCGGTGTGGAAGGCCGCCCCCGCCGAACAACGGGCCGCAGTCCTTAACAAGGCCGCGGCTTTGCTCCGTGAGCGGGCTGACGGCATTGCCCGGATCCTGACCATGGAACAGGGCAAGCCTTTGGCCGAGGCGCGCGGCGAAGTCCTGTCCAGCGCCAGCCTGTTTGAATGGTGCGCGGCAGAGGCTTCGCGGATTTACGGCCGCGTGCTCGTCCGCCCTACCGGGCAGCGCGCGCTCGTCACCAAGCAACCGGTCGGACCGGTGGCGGCATTCAGCCCCTGGAACTTCCCGGTTTACCTGATGGCCAAAAAGCTGGCCCCGGCACTGGCAACGGGCTGCTCGGTGATCGCCAAGCCGCCAGAGGAAACGCCCGGCTGCACCGGCGCTTTGGTGCGATGCCTCTTTGATGCCGGTCTGCCGGCGGATGTTGTGCAGCTGGTTCATGGCGTTCCCGATGCCGTCAGCCGCCACTTGCTGGCGTCACCCGTCATCCGCAAGGTCAGCTTCACGGGCTCGGTTCCGGTCGGCAAGCACCTGATGCGATTGGCCGCCGATGGCCTGAAGCGCGTGACGATGGAACTGGGTGGCCACGCCCCGGTGCTGGTGTTTGATGACTGCGATCTGGAAAAGACGCTCGACATGGTCGTGCCGCAGAAGTTCCGCAATGCCGGGCAGGTCTGCGTCTCGCCCACGCGGTTCTATGTCCAGCAGGGCATTTACGATCGCTTTGTCGATGGGTTTGCGGCGCGCACGGCCAAGGTAAAGATCGGGCACGGGCTGGAAAGCGATACCAGCATGGGGCCGCTCGCCAACAGCCGCCGCCCGACAGCCATTGAAGCGCTGGTGGCTGATGCCGCGGCCAAGGGTGCCCGGGTAATGGCCGGGGGCGAGCGCGGGAAGGGCGGCTACTTCTTCCAGCCGACCCTGCTGGCCGATGTTCCCGACAGCGCCGAAATCATGGCGAATGAGCCGTTCGGGCCGGTCGCGGTTGCTGCGCCATTTACCGACCTTGACGATGCCATCGCCAAGGCCAACCGCCTGCCTTACGGCCTCGCCGCCTTTGCCTTTACCGACCAGCTACGCCGCGCCAACCTGATCGGCGATGCGCTGGAATCGGGCATGGTCGGGATCAACACCTTTGCGATCTCGGTCCCAGATTCGCCGTTTGGCGGCGTGAAGGATTCGGGCTTTGGCAGCGAAGGCGGGGTAGAGGGGATGGAGAGCTACCTCGTCACCAAGGCGATCCACATGGCCTGAGGTGGGAGGGGGGGGCTTGCGGCACCCCCGAGCGCCGCCTCAAGCCGGCAGCAGGTCCTCGATCCCATAGAACCGGGCGGCAGTGCCGGCATAAAGCGCCCGCTTCTCCGCCGCACTGGCCCCATGGGTCAGCCGCTTGAAGGTATTCCAGAGGACAGGATAGCTCGCGCCCCATTTGTCGACCGGGTAATTGCTTTCGAACATGCCGCGTTCCGGGCCAAAGGCTTCAATGCAGGTTTCGATATAGGGGCGCCACATCGCGGCTAGTGTTTCGGAAGACAGGCCGGCTGCCGGCCCCCGATCGGGGAGGCCCGCGAACGACATGGCGAGGCCGCCAAGTTTGATCGACACGTTGGGGCATTCGGCGATCGCCCGGATCTTGGCCCGCCAGATGTCAAACCGTTCGTGCAGCTTGCCGTGATAGGAACCCATTCCCAATGGCGAGCCGCAGTGATCCAGCACGATCGGCTGGTCGGGGAAGGCCTTGGCCAGGCTCAACAGGTCGTCAAGTTGGGGCTCAAGCAGCCAGGCATCGAAGGTCAGCCCGCGCTTGCCCAGT
>JBEEIN010000174.1:0-5146 GCA_041169825.1 Pseudomonadota bacterium | reverse complement strand
GATCTTGCCGTTGGGTGAAAGCGGCAGGGCATCGCGCCAATGGATCTGCTTCGGCTGCATGAAATTGGGAAGCTCCTGCGTCAACCTGCGCGGCAATTCCTCTACGGCCTCGGCAAGGTCCCGCCCAGCCCTTACCACCAGATGGACCGCCTGCCCCAATCGCTGATCCGGCAGGCCAAACGCAACCGCCTCTGCCACCAGACCGGTCGCCAGCGCGGCATCCTCTATTTCCTGCGGGCTGATCCGGTTACCCGCGCTCTTGATCATGGCGTCACGACGCCCAACGAAATAGAGCAAGCCGTCGGCTTCCCGGCGCACCCGATCGCCTGACCAAACCGCCACACCGCCATAGATTGAGGCAGCGGGGGCCGGCCGGAAGCGTTCAGCGGTGCGCTCCGCATCCTGCCAATAGCCCTTCGCAACCAGCGGGCCGCAGTGGACCAGCTCCCCTTCCGCACCGTCGGCAGTCACTGCCCCATCATCGCCAATCACCAGCACTTCGGCATGCGGGATAGCCCGTCCCATCGAGGTGGGGTGACTGTCGACAAGCCGGGGATCAAGGAAGGTTGAACGGAACGCCTCAGTCAGGCCGTACATCGGGAACAGCCGTGCCGCGGGAAACCGCTCGCGCAGGCGGCGCACAAGGTCAGCGGTCAGCGCCCCGCCGCTGTTCGTTAGCCGCCGCAAGCGCGCGGCAGTTTCCAAAGGCCAATCCTGCTCAACAAGCTGTACCCAGAGCGGTGGAACCGCTGCCAGCGTGGTGACATCATGCTTCGCAACTGCCTTCACGACATCGCGCGGCGTCAGGTAATCGAGCGGGACCACGCTGCCACCCACAAACCAGGTGGAAAGCAACTGGTTCTGCCCATAGTCGAAGGATAGCGGCAGCACGGCGAGGGTAACGTCTTGCGGGGTCAGCGCCAGGTATGATGCCACGCTCTCCGCCCCCAACCACATGTTGACATGGCTGAGCATGACGCCCTTGGGCTTGCCGGTGGAGCCCGAGGTATAAAGGATGGCCGCCAGGTCATCCGGATCATGCCGCGAAGGCTCGGCTGGCGGCGAAGACCTGTAGCATTCTGCAACCTCGGCTTCCGATTTAACCGAACAGACCGACGGCACATCGTCCGCTTCGAGCGTGGCGAGCCGGGCGCCTGTGCCGATCAGCAAGCGCGTGCCGCTATCGGCAAGGATGTGTGCCACCTGCGCCCGTTTCAGCAACGGATTGATTGGCACGTGGACCAGCCCCGCCCGCGCCGCCGCAAGCGGCAGCAAGCAGCTTAGTTCCCCTTTGGCCAACCAGCTGGCGATCCGCGCGCCGTGGTCTGGCACCTGCTCCGACAGCCATGCCGCTAGCCGGGCGACACCTTCCCTTAAGTCCTTGAAGCTAAGGGTACGGTCGCGCAGCACGAGCGCCGGGGCCGTAACCTCACCCTGCAACGCCAGGTGATCGAGCGGCTTGGGATCGATCGGCAGGCTGGCAGTCACGGGGTTGGGCTCCGGATAGTGGGAAACAGGGCAGTTGATTTCGGTCGCTTATCACGACGAACTTAAGGAAGTGCAAGGCGATGCAGTGCTTGCTGCACTGCTGCGCGCGCCTGCCGCCGCCACGCCGTTTGACAGGATCGAATGGTGGCAGGGCCTCGCTGAAAGTTGTGGCCTTTTGCCCCTGCTGGCCGTCGCCAGCGATGGCGATCACCGTGCCGTCCTGCCGCTGCTCCGCCGGGGCCGTCAGATCCATTGCCTTGCCAACTGGTATTCCTTTCGGGTCACCCCGTTGTTCACCGCCGGTGCCGACAAGGCTGCGCTCTTGTATGCCTTGGCGCAGGATCTGGCCGGGGAATCCCCACACCTTGTCCTCTCAGCCATTCCCGATGAGGACGGCGACGCGCAAGGGCTGGTCAAGGCCCTGCGCAAAGCTGGCTGGGTGACCACGATCGAACTCTGCGACGTCAACCATGTCCTGCCGGTCAACGGTCGCAGTTTTGCCGATTACATCACTGGTCGCAGCGGCGCGCTGCGCACCACGCTTAAGCGCCGGGCCGGTAAAGTTGACGTAGCCATCGAAACCAGTTTCGATCCGGCCAGCTGGGCGATTTACGAGGCGATATATGCCAAAAGCTGGAAAGGAGCCGAGGGCACGCCGGCCTTCCTGCGCAACTTCGCCGCCCAGGAAGGCGCAGCGGGCCGCTTGCGCCTCGCCATCGCGCGCGCTGCCGGATACCCGGTTGCAGTCCAGTTCTGGACCGTCGAGAGCGGCACGGCCTTCATCCACAAGCTGGCTCATGCCGAAGAGGCGAAGTCGCTCTCCCCTGGCACCACGCTGACCGCGGCGCTGCTGGAACATGTTATCGATCAGGATCGCGTCGATCTGGTCGACTTTGGCACGGGCAACGATCCGTACAAGCGCGACTGGATGGAGCAGGTGCGCCCGCGTTACCGGATTGAGGCCTTTCGCGCGAAGTGTCCGGGAACCTGGCCTGCCTTGGCGCGCAAAGCCTTGCAAAAGGTTGCAGGAGGCGGACGCGATGGCTAGAGGCGCGGCCATCATGGAAATCACGCTCCAAGAGGGATCGATGCGCAGCCAAACCGACCAACTCCTGCGCGGCATCCTCGCCGACGTGTTGGGCCTCAAGCCTGCACAGGTGGAAGCGTTTGACGCCGACACTGGCCTGTTCGGCCACCTGCCGGAACTCGATTCCATGGCGGTTGCCGGCCTGTTGACCGAGATTGAAGATCGACTTGATATCGTGATCGACGATGACGAGGTCGATGGCGAACTCCTCGAAACGTTCGGCAATCTGCTTACGTTTGTCGAGGCGAAGCGCGAAGCCGCGTGATCCTGACGAGTTACCCCTGCCCCTTACCGGACGGGTCAAACGCCGCTGAATATGCGTTTGGATTTGACCGGAACGGTTCGCAGCGGTTGCTGATTGTTCCCGCGCTGTTTGATGAAGGGCACCGCATGCGGCGGCTGTGCGTCGATGTCATGCGCCGCTTGGATGGCAGCGGGATCGCTTCCTTCCTGCCCGATCTGCCTGGCACCAACGAAAGCATGGCTAACCTCTTCCGCCTCTCGCTCGACGACTGGGCCGCGGCGGTCAGCAGTGCCGCCAACCACTTTCGCGCATCGCATGTCCTGGCTATCCGGGGCGGTGGCTTGCTCGCACCGCCGGGACTGCCCGGCTGGATCTATGGGCCGGTAAAGGGCGAAAGCTTGTTGCGCACAATGGTCCGTGCCCGCGTTCTGGCGAGCCAAGAGGCCGGGCGCGAAGAGCGCGGCGAAAGCTTGCTGGTTCAGGGACAAGAGCAAGGCGTAGAGCTGGCTGGTTACCTGCTTAGTGCGGCGATGGCCCAGCAATTGCAGGCAGCTCAGCCTGCCGCCCTGCCCGAGATTGTGCAGGATCTGATCGAGGGAAGCCCGCTGTGGCTGCGCGCAGAGCCCGAGACAGACGCGGACCAGGCCGACGCGCTGGCGACGTACATTGCCATGGCGATGCGCGCATGATCCGCAAGCACGTCTCCTTCGTTTGCGAAGGCCAGCAGCTGGTCGGGTCGCTTGACATGGCGGCGGGACACACCGGTTTGCTGATTGTCTCTGGTGGCAATGAATTGCGCTCTGGCCCCTGGTCCAGCCAGGCTCAAATCGCCGCGAAAGCGTCGCTGGCCGGATTTCCCGTCTTCCGCTTTGACCGCCGGGGGACTGGCGACAGCGAAGGCGATAACCGCGGATTCAACAATGCAGCGGCTGATATCAGCGCCGCGATCAACGCATTTCGCGCCCACCTCCCGACGCTGAAGCGAATTGTCGCCTTCGGCAATTGCGATGCGGCCAGTGCACTGATGCTGTCCGGTGGCGAGGGATTTGCCGCGATGGTCCTGGCCAATCCTTGGACGTTCGAGCCGGAACCGGAACCCGCCGCCGAACCCGATCACGATCCCGAACCCGCGCCACCTGCCTCGCTGCCATCGGTATTGCGTCGGCATTACCGCAAGCGCCTGAGCAACCCGCGCGCCTTGTGGCGGCTGTTGACTGGCAAGGTTCAATTGCGCCCGATGGCCACATCGCTGGTCAAGGCGCTCAATCCTGAGCCGGCCCCAACCAGCCTGGCGCAGCAGATGGCCGCCGGCTTGGCGAGGTTCGACGGTCCAAGCGCGATCCTGCTCGCCGAGAATGACCGGACGGCCCAAGCCTTCCTGACCCATTGGGACCAGGCCGACCCGCGTCTGCGGATCTGCCCTGACGCATCTCACAGCTTTGTCGAGCCACAGGCCCGGATCTGGCTTCAGGGCCAGATCCTCGCGGCGCTGCGCTATCTGGATTAACCGCGCGCGGTAAATTCTCGAGTGGCAACGAACCGCTCGGCATCCAGCGCTGCCATGCAGCCGGTCCCCGCCGCCGTCACCGCCTGTCGATAGGTGTGATCCATCACATCGCCGCAGGCAAAGACCCCGGGGATTGCCGTCTTGGGCGTACCCGCCTCAACCACGATGTAGCCGCTGCTGTCGAGCTCAAGCTTGCCCTTGAACAGTTCGGTTGCCGGGGCATGACCAATGGCCACAAAAGCACCATCCGCAGGCTCGACCGAGGTTTCGCCCGTCACGGTATCCTTCAGCTCCACCCCGGTCAGGCCACCCTCACCCACGAACCGTTCGACCGCCTTGTTCCACAGCACCTTGATATTGGGATGGGCCAATAGGCGATCTTGCAGGATCTTTTCCGCCCGCAGGCTGTCGCGGCGGTGGATCAGGGTAACGTCCTGCGAATGGTTGGTGAGGTAAAGCGCCTCTTCAACGGCGGTATTGCCGCCGCCGATGACCACAACCTTTTTGCCGCGATAGAAGAAGCCGTCGCAAGTTGCACAGGCTGAAACGCCCTTGCCCGAAAACTCCTGTTCGCCCTCTGCGCCAAGCCACTTGGCCTGCGCTCCGGTGGCGATGACCAGCGTCTCACCTTCATAAACATCACCGCTATCGCCAATCGCGCGGAACGGCGGGCCAGACAGGTCAACCTCGACAATCGTATCCCACAGCATCCGCGTGCCGACATGTTCAGCCTGGGCCTGCATTTCCTGCATCAGCCACGGGCCCTGGATCACATCACGAAAGCCGGGATAGTTCTCGACATCGGTGGTGATGGTCAGCT
>JBEEIN010000173.1:0-5941 GCA_041169825.1 Pseudomonadota bacterium | reverse complement strand
GAACCTGAAGGGTCAGGGCGCGATCTCGTCGCGCGGCAACCGCGGCAACTATTTCGTTGCCGGCACCTGGGGCAAGAATTTCGCCGACGGCCGTGGCAACGTCGCGATCTCCGCGGAATATGCCAAAGCCGAACCACTCTATTACTACCAACGTGATGACATCACTGGTGCCCTCAGCGGCCGCTGCCAGTTCCAGACGGTCGAACCGACCGGTGGCGAGCCGGGCGGCACCGATGGAATCAACGACACGGCATTCGTCTGCGGTGTGCGCAATTCCGCGATTTCGGATGCCGGCACGATCGCAGCGTTTGACGCATCAACCAGCACGACCCGTCGTTACCTGCGCTTCAACGATGCGGGCGACCTATACCTTGACACCCCGACCCTGTCCTACGCGCCACTCGGCTCGGGCAACCAGATCGGCGGTAACGGTTCAACCCTCCGTAACACCGGCGTAATGGCCGCTGGTACCCAGCGCTATGCCATCAACCTGCTAGCGCATTATGACATCAGTGACGCCTTCCGGCCCTACATCGAAGCCAAGTACGTCCATGTTGACGCGTTTGGTGAAGGCCAGCCGAGCTTCTTCCAGGGTTCGCTGAAGAGCTTCTTCGCCACCACCAACGCTCAGTTCGCCGCAATCAACGAACTGAGCTGCAGCAACGGCTTCCTTTCGACCCAGAACCTGGCTCAGCTCCAGGCGACTGGTCGCTGCCTCACACCGACCAGCACCTTCACCATGTCGCGTTTCAACGTAGACTTCGGTGGCCGCAGCGAAGACCACAATCGCGAGACTTATCGCATTGTTGGTGGTGTCGAAGGGACCTTCAACGACGACTGGAACTACGAAGTATCGGTCAACTACGGCCGCTTTGAATCCAACGTCCACTCGCAGAACAACCTGCTGCTGTTCGATGTTAACGGCAACCTAGACGGCTTCCTGCTGGCGCAGGACGCTGTTGTTGCACCGACCACCTTTACCGGCACGAACTTCGCCACCAACGGGGCTGGCCAGCGCGTGATCTGCCGCGTGAACTCGGTGACGAACGTCCGTCCGGACTGCGTGCCCGTCAATATGTTTGGCTATGGTAAGTCGAGCGCAGCTGCGCTGAAGTTCATCCATTCGGATGGCGTTCGCACGGAAAAGGCCGAAACGCTGAACTTCCTGGCCAGCGTCTCGGGTGACAGTTCGCAGCTGTTCGAACTGCCGGGTGGTCCGGTTGGCTTCGCGCTTGGCGGCGAATACCGCGAAGACACCGCCTCGAGCAGTTGGGATGCCCTAGTCGCCAGCGGCGCCACCTTCCTTAACAAACTGGCACCGTTCGCCCCGCCTAAGGTGACCGTTAAGGAAGCCTTTGCGGAACTCGATGCTCCGCTGCTGAAGGATCTGCCCTTCGCCAAGGAACTGTCGGTTCGCGGTGCAGGCCGTGTGTCTGACTACAACACCCGCGCCGGCACGGTTTGGGCCTGGAACGTTGACGCCATCTGGGCGCCGATCGAAGACATCCGCTTTCGCGCCGCCTACGCCGTTTCGGTCCGCGCACCAACGGCCGGCGACTTGTTCTCAGCCGGCTCGCAAAACTTCGCGTTTATTGCCGACCCGTGCGACAGCAACAACATAACCGCCAACCCGAACCGTGCCGCAAACTGCTCCGCGGCTGGTGTTCCGACGGTGCACAATGCTGCTTCGGCTGCTGCCTGCGCCACCACCGCGTTTAACGGCGCGGTTGGCTCACCCTGGCGGAACTGCACCGCGCTCACTTCGAGCACGCCGTTCCTTTCGGGCGGCAACCCGACCTTGAACTCGGAAAAGGGCAAGAGCCTGACCCTGGGTATGGTCATCGAACCGCGGTTCATCCCGGGCCTCAATCTGACGATCGACTACTATCGCATCAAGGTTGAGAACGTGATCTCGGCGCTCGGTGCGCAGCAGATCGTCAATCTCTGCTATGACACCGCCGGCGGGATCACCAACCCGTACTGCGCCACCGTCAACCGAAATGCTTCGACCGGTCTGTTCGTCGATCCGGCCGTGATCGCGGGCGGCGTGAACTTCGCGGCGTTGAAGGCCGATGGTATCGACTTCGACCTGTCGTACCGCAAGACCTTCGAAAACGGTCACCGGCTGTCTGTGCGTGGGATTGCCACCCGAGTTCTGAAGCGTGAAAACTACACGAACCCGCTGTTCCCGCAGGAACCGAACCGCATCAAGGACGAACTGGGTGACCCGAGCTGGGCGGCCAACTTCAACGTCAACTATGACTTCGGTCCGGTGGACGTGTCCTATACGGCGCGCTACCTTGGGCAGCAGACGATCGGTGCTTGGGAAACCCAGAATGCCTATCAGGGTATCTGCCCGACCTCGGGTTCGACCGGCTACACTGGCCGCACCTGCACGCCGAACACGCTGACCACGCTGGACCCGCAAAACCTCGATGCGTTCCCGCAGGTCTATTACCCGGGTGTGATCTATCACAACATGCGCGTGAACTTTGAAACTGCCGACAAGAAGTACAACTTCTACGTGGGCGTCGACAACTTCACCGACATCAAGCCGCCGCTCGGCTTGCTAGGCACTGCCGGCGGCGATCCGTATGAAACGTTCGGTCGCTTCTTCTACGCCGGGTTCAAGGCTAACTTCTAAGCCTCAAACCTGCACCAAAAGCGAGGGCGGCGAGACTTCGGTCTCGCCGCCCTTCCTTTTTCCGGGCCGGGAAACTGTACCGATCAGGCTATCAAGCTCACCTGCGCCAGAGTGGCGACCAAAGCATCGGCATCTACGTTGCGTCGCGCCAGCCAGGTACCGGCCTCAGCAATGTCGCTCCGCAGCTGCTCTGCCAAAAGATCGCGCCTTGCCAACCGGACGGCGTTATCGAATGGCTGGCCGGCACCTTTCGAATAGGTCGCAAACAAGGGGCCGGCAGCGATATTGGCCGCGATCTGTGGGTCGGCCGGAAGCCCGAAGAGACGAGCCGCACTGGTCATGGCCACTTCCGGTCTGGCATAAAACTGCTCTGCCTCAAGCGTCCGGGCCTGCGGCATCGCGTCCAAGGCCACGGCGAAGCGACGATGTTGGGCCAGCCACAGCGCCGCCGCCAACTCGGCATCGCTTGCGGCATCATCGGCATCCAAATGCACTGCCAGATGGCCGCTGATCGTCCTCACCCATCCCCGATGCTGGGGGCTTCTGAGAACTGCCAGCAGGTAATCAGGCAAGCGGCTGTAAAGCAGGATCGCAGGTGCTTCCGGATCCGCTGCAGCAATCTGCTCAAGCATGAAATTTACCGGAACATTGGCCTTGATGACGGTCCGCCCCATGCCCGGATAGCGCCGTCCCAGCAGCGCCAACACGGCGGGTAACTCCAGTTGGCTAGGGCCGAGTGCCAATTGCCGCAACGCCAGCGGTTCACGCAGCACCAGACCATCGGTCAACTCTTCAAGCGCACGCGCCAACAGAGTGGAGCCGCAGTGCGCAACGTGGAAGATCCACCCGGTCGGCTGCGGCTTTGGAACAATCTCTGCCAGTTGAACCAAGTCGATGTCGAATTGCTCACCTTCAGCCAGAGCAATGCGGTGATCGAGGAAGATCGATCGGCGATAGGCATCGCGGTCCATGGGCACAAATTTTGCCGCCGCACCGTCCAGCGAATGAAGATAGCAATCCGGGCTAGCCATGCGGCGCACAAACGTGGGATCCATCCCCCGCCTATAGCCCAAGGCGAACCGATCCGATATGGGGACCACCGTGGGACAGATCGAATTACCCCGGCCAGGCCAGCCCTATGTCGCCGTTACGGCTTCAACCGAGAGCCGATTGACAGCGTTCGATCGAACGACACTGGTCGATCTCTATCGCGCCCACGGCGCGTTGCTGCTGCGAGGCTTTGCCGTCGACCTTACGGAGTTTAGCAGCTTTGCGCGCAGCCTTTGCCCAACGGCTGTCGTCAATGAAACCCCCGGCCGGTCCAGCCTTGATGCGGCACAAGCAGTCTATTCCGTCGATGGCGGGACCAATGCCTTTGCGCTGCACCCGGAACTGTCGCGCGAACCGTGGAAGCCTGATGCCGCGATGTTCTGCTGCTTGTCACCGCCACGCGCCGGTGGCGCCACAACGATCTGCGACGGAATCGCACTGGCGGCAGCGCTCCCGCCCGAGATACGCGCAGGGCTTGAAGGGCGGCGGCTGATTTACCTGAAGGCAGCATGGCCTGAACAGCTTCGTTTCTGGTTAGGGACGGACAAGCCCGATGATGCCCTGCTGCGCGCCCCCCCACCACAATGCCCCTACCGCTTTGGGCGCCTGCCCGACGGCCGTGTTGTCCGCTATTTCACACGCCCGGCATTGCACCGCCCCATGTTTGCGGCAGAACCGGCATTTGGGAATTTCCTGCTATTCGCGCGGTTCAACAACGGAAATGGTCACCATCCCCTGCTGGATGACATGACCCCGGTGCCCGAGGAATGGCTACAGGCCATCAAGGCAACCGGCGACCGGCTTACGGCCGCGATCGACTGGCAACAGGGCGATGTGCTCGTATTGGACAACACCCGGTTTTTGCACGGCCGCACCGCGATTACCGATGCAGCCGAGCGTCAGATCGCGACCTTCTTCGGCTATCTGGCCTTTGCCGTGCCTGATCCCGAAGAGCCGACCGATCCAATCTGGCGACGGGCGGACTTCTGCCCACCCGCACCGCCGCCGGAATTGGTGCGCATGGCCTAAGCGACCGCGAACTTCAGCCCGCCGTCACCCTCGTCGATCTTCACCGTGCTGCCGTCTGGGATCTCCCCGCCCAGCAGCTTTTCGGCGAGCGGATCCTGCAGATAGCGCTGCACCGCACGCTTGAGCGGACGGGCGCCATAGACCGGATCATAGCCAACCCGGCCCAGCCAGCGCTCGGCCGCCTCGGTCAGGTCGAGCGTGATCTTGCGATCCTTAAGCAGCTTGGCCACGCGGCCAACCTGGATCTCGACGATCGGCCCCATGTGTTCCTGGCCGAGGCGATGGAACAGGATGATTTCGTCCAGCCGGTTGAGGAATTCGGGGCGGAAATGTCCGCGGACAACTTCCATCACCTGGGGCTCAACGCTTTCGACATCCTGGCCGTCTTCCAAGTTCGCCAAATACTGGCTGCCGAGGTTGCTGGTCAGGATGATCAGCGTGTTGGTGAAGTCCACCTGGCGGCCCTGCCCATCGGTCAGGCGGCCATCATCAAGCACCTGCAGCAGGACGTTGAACACGTCGCTGTGGGCCTTCTCGACTTCATCAAACAGCACGACCTGATAGGGCCGCCGCCGCACGGCCTCGGTCAGGACGCCGCCTTCCTCATAGCCGACATAACCCGGAGGCGCGCCGATCAGGCGGGCGACCGAATGCTTCTCCATGAATTCCGACATGTCGATGCGGACCATCGCTGTGTCATCATCGAACAGGAAGCCGGCCAAGGCCTTGGTCAGCTCGGTCTTGCCGACGCCCGTCGGCCCCAGGAACAGGAACGAGCCAAGCGGCCGGTTCGGGTCCTGCAAGCCTGCCCTGGCGCGCCGCACTGCCTTGGACACGGCGACAACCGCATCCCGCTGGCCGATCACGCGCTGGCCGATCACCTCTTCCATCTTGAGCAGCTTCTCGCGCTCACCCTCCATCATCCGGTCGACCGGGATTCCGGTCCAGCGGCTGACCACGGCGGCGATGTCATCGGCGGTCACTTCCTCGCACAGCAGCATGTTGGAGGTATCGACCCCCTGGGCCTCCTCCAGCTGCTTTTCCAGCTCGGGGATCTTGCCATAGGATAGCTCACCCGCCCGGGCGAGATCGCCCGCGCGCTGCGCTTGTTCCAGCTCAAGCTTGGCGTGATCAAGCGCTTCCTTGATCTTACCTTCAGCGGCGATCTTGTCGCGCTCGTTCTGCCAGCGGGTGGTCAGCTCGGCGGACTGCTGTTCG
>JBEEIN010000172.1:0-4685 GCA_041169825.1 Pseudomonadota bacterium | reverse complement strand
CAGGTAATCGATCGTCTGGTAATCACCCGGCTTGGGGATCTCGTTCACATGACAGACGATCTGCCACGATGGGCGGATCACCCGCTCCATCTCCAGGTCAAAGAACTCGCGGTCATGATAGATCCAGCCGGGCAGGCTGAAATCGGCATCGGGATCGACCTCTGGTCCGTCAATTTCAGTAACGATGGCTTCCAGCTTGCCCACGGGCGACTCCCAATCCTTATTGGACGTTCGTACAACAAGTGCTAAAATGCCGCAACCGTAGCGCAGGGCCTTCGACAGGTTCAGGCCGAGCGGGCTTTATTGGATGCCTCAACCCCGCTCAGGCTGAGCCTGTCACAGCCCGCGCGCAACCGTGAATTGTTGCATGACACCCAGCCCCGCCTTTCGCCGTTCCGAGCCAGATGCCCGCCGGCTCAGCCTGATCGAGGCTTGTGCGCGGGTGCTGGCGCGTGAGGGGATCGCCGGGGCGAGCGTGCGGACCATTGCGGTTGAGGCCGGGGTCTCGGCCGGGCTGGTCGGGCATTATTTTCCCGGCGTCGATGCCTTGATCGCGGCGACCTATGCCCACACCGGAGCGCGGGTGGATGCGGCGCTTGCCGCAGCGATGGCGAAGGCGGGCGACGAGCCCCATGCCCGGTTGGAAGCTTTCGTCACCGCCAGCTTCGCCGCGCCGATCGCCGATCCCGAACTGTTGGCCACCTGGATCGCCTTCTGGAGCCTGGTCCGCGCCCGTCCGGAGATTGCCGCGCTGCACGATGAGCAATACGGCGGGTTCAGGGGTCAGCTGGAACACCTGCTGGCCGACTGTGGCCTGCCCGCCGCACAGCTGCGCGCCACAGCCATTGCCATCACCGCGCTGGTCGATGGCCTGTGGCTGGAACTCTGCCTGTCACCCCACGAGCTGGCGGCGGACGAAGCCGCCGCCATTGCCCGCGATGCGCTGGCCCGGCTTACTTGGAAAGCGCCGGCAGCAGGCTGAAGTAATAGACCAGGCCGGGTCGAATGTTGCGCAGTTCAACCCGCTCATTCAGGCCATGCGAAAAATCGTCACTGTCCTTGATGAACACCGGGCTGATTCCATAGCTGGGCACGCCCTTGGCGCGGTACCACATCGAATCCGATGCGCCCGAGCTTTGCGCCGGGATCACGGGCACCTTGGGCCAGGATACGGCCATCGCCTTGTCCACTGCTGCGACATAGTCCGCCCGCATCGGCGAGGCATCGCTTTCGGTCGCCGTATCGCCGGTAACGTCGGTGAACTTCACTTCCGGCACGCCCGCCACCTTTTCCAACTCGGCGATGATCTGGGCGCGGGTGTGGCCGGGGAAGACGCGGCAATTGACGTTGGCGGTCGCGCGTTGCGGCAGGGCGTTCACTGCGTGGCCGCCGTGGACCATGGTCGGCACGCAGGTGGTGCCCACCTTGCCAACATAGCCGGTGCTGGTGCGCAACGTGGCCACGGCCGCCTCATCGTTCACATTAGCGGCAAAAGCGCGCATCGCGGCGGCCAGCTTGGGATCGCTTTCAAACTGCGCGGCCTTTTCGAAATAGGCCTTGGTCAGCGGATTCTGTTCGGCCTTGAAGCGATAGGCACCGATCCGGGCCAGGGCCTGCGAAAGCTGGGCAATGGCATTTTCGGCCCGCGGGGCAGAACTGTGACCACCCGCATTGGTGACTTCCAGCTGGATATCGACATAGGTCTTTTCGCCGCCGTCCCAGGTCCAGTACAGCGGCTTGCCGGTGGCTTCATCCAGCGCACCGCCCGATCCATCGGTGTTGAGCACCATTTCGGCATGGGCAAAGCGTTCGGCCAGAATGCGGCCGGTCTTCATCGTCGTTTCCTCATCGCCCGAGAAAGCGATGATGATCGTGCGCTTCGGCTTGTAGCCGCCCTTGCGCAGTTCCATCAGCCCGACCATCGCCAGCACTTCCGAAAACTTCTGGTCGCTGGCACCGCGGCCATAAAGATAGCCGTTCTCAACCACCGGAGTGAAGGGATCGCGGGTCCAGTCCTGGGGGTTGGCCTCAACCACGTCCATATGGCCCGAGATTACCAGCGGCTTCAGCTTGGGATCACTACCCTGCCAGGTCGCGACGAGATAGGCGGTATCGTCGACCGGGGTGATCTCGATATCCTTTTCGCTCCACCCGGCACCCAGCAGCGCCTGCTTGTAGAGCTTGGCCACATCGGCGGTCTTGTTGCCGGGGCCCTGAACCGAACGAAGCGCAATCGACTGCTTGGACAGTTCCAGGACCTGCGCCTCGGCGGCGGCAGTGGGCGCCTTGGGGGGGGCGGCAAGAGCCGGAGCAGACAGGGCGGTAAGGGCAAGCAGCAGAGCAGTGCGGCGCATGGACATTCTCCTTCACCTTGCTGCCTAGAGCAAGCACCTGCGGTTGGGAACAGGCGAAGCAGGGCACGTGGGAACCAATCCCCTAACCGCTTGGTTATGCCTTGGAATGTCTATCCGGGTCGCACGGAAGGGGTATTCCATGCACGCTCCCGCGCCCCCGCACCTGGCGATCGGCCGCCCGCTGCGGGTCATGCTTCTGCTGGCAAACTGGGTCGGCGGTGGCGCCGAACGCGTTGCCGCCCAGGTTGTCCAGAAGCTGGATCCCGAACGGATCGATGCCCGCCTTGGCCTGTTGCACACGCGCGGGCCCTATCTCGATATGGTGGCCGAACAACGCGTGGCGGTGCCTGGCAATCCTGAACGGTTCGCGCATTTCGGGCTGTCGAACCGCGAACTGTTTACGGTCGGCACGATCCTCGGCGGGGCAGTCCATGCGCCGCGCGCGTTCCGCAAGATGATTATCGATCATCATCCCGACGTGGTCATGAGTTTTCTCAAAGGCACAGCAATTCTGACCTATCTGGCGCTGATGGGCTTGGGCCAGCGCAGGCCACGCTGGATCGCGCGCGAAGGCAACAACGTGCTGACCCTGGCCGAGTACGAATCCCCGAATCCCACCGCGAGGCGCGCATCCCTGGCGCTCACGCGGAAGGCCTATGCCCGGGCCGACGGCGTGCTCGCGAACTCAAGTGACATGGCCGCAGCCTTGATCGACGATCTGGGCATTGCGCCCCAGCGGATGCACACAATCAACAACCCGATCGATATTGACCTGATCCAGCGTGCCGCAGGACGGTTCGTGCCGGGAAAGCCTAACCGGCCCTACATCCTTTCGGCCGGTCGGCTGGAATATCAAAAGGCACACGAAGTGCTGATCCGCGCATTCGCTGCCAGCGGCACCTGGCGCAGCCACGCGCTGGTGATTCTCGGCAAGGGCAGCCTGATCAACGATCTGCACCGGTTGGCGGCACAGCTGGGGATTGCTGAACACGTCCGTTTCATCGGCTTTGTGGCCAATCCCTATGCCTGGATGGCCCAGGCCGACCTGTTCGTGCTCTCATCGCGCTGGGAAGGCTTTCCCACAGTCGCTGCCGAAGCCCTCGCCTGCGGTGCGCCACTGCTGATGACTGATTGCAAGTTCGGTCCGCGCGACGTGATCGAACCCGGGATCAGCGGCGAACTGGTACCTGTCGACGATGTCGCCGCCATGGCAAGGAGCATTGCCGAACTGATTGCCGATCCAGAACGTCGATCAGCCTTGCGCCAAGCCGGGCTCAATCAGGTCAAGCGTTTCGCCATCGACGCGATGGTTGAACAATACGCCACCCTATTCGAGAAATTCGCCCCGGTTGCAACCCGTTAACCCCTGCCTGCTATCCCGTCCCGCAACGAGACGCCGCGATCGGCGCGCTGGCGCTGGCGGGCGATCTGGCGAAAGCGCAGGCTTCGGCGGATTCGGACTTGAGGGCTAATCGGCAATGAGGTTTGTGATGGTGGCAACCATGATGGCCGCCTTTCTGGGACTGGTTGGTAGCGCTGGCTATCTGCTGGTCCAGGCGCCACCACCCCACGCCATGGTGGTGGTCGACCAATCAATGGCATCCTCTGCCAGCAGCACTGGCAAGCCGGACCTCGGCCGGGATTTCGCCCGCGCATCCATCGCGACCAGCAAGGTGGCTGTGGCTACCCTAGGACCAACACGCGCTTCTGAAAATCCGCCGGCTGCTGCGCGCGATGAACGGTTTGTGATTAAGCGCATCCTGCCGATTGACGGGCCGATCCGCTATGGCGAGTGGCATTGGGATGAAACCGGCGCTCCTCCAAACGGTCCATTGGTGATGACCGTGGACCTGGAAGCGAGGGTCCTGTCGGTGTTCCGCGCCGGTTACGAAATCGGGGCGACTGCCGTACTGCTTGGCACCCAGGAAAAGCCGACCCCGTTAGGCCGTTTTCCGATCATCTGGAAAAAGGCCGATCACTATTCGCGAACTTACAACGGCGCACCGATGCCTTTCACGCACCGGTTGACCAACGACGGCATCTCAATCCACGGCACCAAGGTCGAAAAAGGCTATGCCAGCCACGGTTGCATTGGCGTGCCAAACGGCTTCGGCAAGAAGCTGTTTGCCGTAACCAGGCTGGGTGACGTGGTTTACATCACCCGTGGCAAGCGGATCGGCAAGGGTGACTCGCTGGTCGGCAGCTGACTATCAGGCCAGCCCCCGGTCCAGCGAACGGGGCGTCGCATCGCCGATCTGGCTGCCGCCATCGATGTCCAGGATGGTCCCGGTGATATAGCGGGCCGCATCAGAGCACAGGAACACCGCACCT
>JBEEIN010000171.1:0-4110 GCA_041169825.1 Pseudomonadota bacterium | reverse complement strand
CCGGACCTGATCCGCAACCGGGCGCTGGCCCTGGCGGCGGAAGGGGAGGTCGCGGCTGCCGAGGCGCTGTTGGATGGCGTGCTGGCGCAGCATCCGGGCTGGCTTGACGGGCATCGCACGCTCTGCGCGATGCGGATTACCAAGGGCGAGGTTGCGGGGTGGGATCGCTCTTTCCAACAGGCGATTGCCCGCGATTCCGCCAATTTAGCGGTCTGGCTCAGCTGGTTCCAGCAGCATGCGACACGTAAGGATTGGGCTTCGGCAAGATCGGTTCTCAAAGCGGCGGAGCGGGCCTGTCCGCCAGCGCAGGGGTTGGCGCTGTCGAAGCTGTTCCTGGCGGCGGAAAGCGGCGAAAACGCGTTTGATTTCGCGCCTTTTGCCGCGCTTGCAGACCCTGGCACCGATCTCTGCCATGTCCGTTACCTGCTGCGTACAGGGGCGGCTGAGACCGCCCTTAAAGTCGCAGAACGGCATCTAGGCGGTGCTCAGGCGCGGATGTTCTGGCCCTATGTCGGCCTGTGCTGGCGCCTGCTGGACGACCCCCAAGCCCAATGGCTCGACGGCGACCCACTCTATGCCAAGTCGGTCGATCTCGATTTCACACGTCAGGAGTTGGACAGGCTCGCTGTCGCCCTGCGCGGCCTCCACCGGATGAGGGCGCCCTATCCCGAGCAGTCGGTGCGGGGCGGAACCCAGACCGACCGGCAGCTGTTCTTCCATCCCGATCCGGCCATCCGCCAAGCCCGCGACAAGGTGCTGGCGACGGTGGCCGAATTTGCGGGCGAGCTGCCGCAGGAGGCCGGGCATCCGCTGTTGGATCGCGGCACCGGGCCGCTGCGTTTTGTTGGCAGCTGGTCAGTCCGGCTGGCCGGAGCCGGATTCCACGCCAGCCATACCCATGTGCGCGGCTGGATCAGCTCGGCCTGTTATGTCAGCCTGCCGGAGCCCGACCAGTTGGGCGCGGCACCTGCGGGCTGGCTCTCGCTGGGCAGCCCGCCGCCGGAGCTGGGCCTGGACCTGCCACCGCTGCAACAGATCGAGCCCAAGCCGGGTCGCCTCGCCCTGTTTGGGTCAACGCTGTGGCATGCCACCGAACCGTTTGCCGCAGGGGAGCGGCTAACTTTCGCTTTTGACGTGGCACCGCCCGGCTAAGCCGTTGAATTCGATGCCGGCCGTGCCATAACGGCCTGATGAGCGAGGACGAACTGGACCTCACTGCGCCGCGCCGGGTCAAGCTGGGCGTGATCGTGCTGGTGGCGCTGCTGCACCTGATCGCGATCCTGGCGCTGATCCGCGCCTTTGCACCCGACTTTACCGCACAGGCGGTCGAAACGATCACCAAGACCTTCACCGTCACCGTCACTGCCCCGCCGCCCCCGCCCGAACCGCAAGACGAGCTAAAACCGGCCGGTGCGGCGGGAGAGGCTGGCCAGAAGGCCGTGCCGCGTGAAGTGAGGGCCGCAAAGCCAAAGGTTACGCTGACCAAGGCTCCCGCGCCGCGTGCCTCCAGTACAGGCAGCGCCGATACATCCGGTGCGCGTGATACCGGCAGCGGTACTGGGGCTGGGGGAGCCGGATCGGGCACGGGCAGCGGCGCTGGCGGTAACGGCGACGGTGGCGGTGCCAGCAAGCCGGTCCACATTTCCGGCCGGATCGACAAGGCATCCGACTTTCCCATTCCGCCCGGCGGGCGCGAAGCGCGGATTGGCAAGGCGGTGACCCTGGCGCTGACGATCAGCCCCGAAGGCCGCGCCGTCGCGTGCCGGATTTACAAGTCGAGCGGGCTGCTGGAGACCGATGCGGTGACCTGCCGGCTGGCGCAGGATCGTCTGCGCTTCAAGCCCGCGCTCAACGCTGCGGGTGAGCCGGTGACCGGCACGTTCTATTGGCAGCAGAAATTCTTCTTCTGACCCGCTTGATCGCAGCGCCCCAGGGCGGCAAGGGATAGCACAAAGGGAGAGTATCGATGGCCACCGTCCACCCCGTCCCCGCCGAATGGGCCGATCGCGCGCAGATCACTGCTGCGGTCTATGCCGATAAGTATCGCAAGTCGCTTGAAGCGCCCGAAGCTTTCTGGCGCGAAGAATCGGCCCGGATCGACTGGATCAAGCCGTGGACCAAGCTGAGCCAGTGCTCCTATGACGAAGCCGACTTCGGGATCGAATGGTTCGCCGACGGCACGCTCAACGTTTCAGCCAATTGCCTTGACCGCCACCTGGCCGAGCGCGGCGATGTTACCGCGATCATCTGGGAAGGTGATGACGCCAGCCAGCAGCGCAAGCTGACCTATCGCGAGCTCCACGCGGAAGTCTGCCGCATGGCCAATGCGCTGAAGGCGCTGGGCGCCAAGCGCGGGGACCGGGTGACGATCTACATGCCGATGATTCCCGAAGCTGCAGTGGCGATGCTGGCCTGTTCGCGGATCGGCGCGATCCACTCGGTCGTCTTCGGTGGCTTCAGCCCAGAGGCGCTGGCCGGCCGGATTCAGGACTGCGACAGCAATGTGGTGATCACCGCCGACGCCGGGATGCGCGGCGGCAAGCTGGTACCGCTGAAGGCCAATGTTGACGAGGCGCTGGTCCAGTGCCCGTCGATCGAAGCCGTGCTGGTGGTCCGCCACGTTGGCAATGCGATCACCATGGCCGAGGGCCGCGATCATTGGTGGCATGAACAGCGCGAAGCCGTTTCGGCCGATTGCCCCTATGAGGAAATGGGTGCGGAAGACCCGCTGTTTATCCTCTACACCTCGGGCAGCACCGGCAAGCCCAAGGGCGTGCTCCACACCACGGGTGGCTATCTGACCTGGGCGGCGATGACGCACCAGTACGTGTTCGATTACCGCCCCGGCGAAATCTATTGGTGCGCGGCCGATGTGGGCTGGGTCACGGGGCACAGTTATGTCGTCTATGGCCCGCTGGCCAACGGCGCGACCACGGTGATGTTCGAAGGGGTGCCGAATTACCCCACCCACAGCCGCTTCTGGGAAATCGTTGACCGCCACCAGGTCGAGATTTTCTATGGCGCCCCTACCGCTTTGCGCGCGCTGATGCGCGAAGGCGACGCTTGGGTGAAGGCAACCAGTCGTAAGACGCTGCGCCTGCTGGGCTCAGTCGGTGAACCGATCAACCCCGAAGCCTGGGAATGGTACTGGCGCGTGGTGGGTGACGAGCGCTGCCCGATTGTTGATACCTATTGGCAGACCGAAACCGGTGCCTGCATGATGACCCCGCTGCCCGGCGCCCACGCGCTGAAGCCGGGCGCAGCAAGCTTCCCGATGTTCGGGGTGGTTCCGCAGATCGTCGATGGCGAAGGCAAGGTGCTGGAGGGGGCGACCGAGGGGAACCTCTGCATCACCCAGTCCTGGCCGGGGCAGATGCGCACCGTCTGGGGCGATCACGAACGCTTCTTCCAAACCTATTTCACCACCTATCGTGGCAAGTACTTCACCGGGGATGGCTGCAAGCGGGATGAAGATGGCTATTACTGGATCACCGGCCGCGTCGATGATGTGATCAACGTCTCGGGCCACCGGATGGGCACCGCCGAGGTTGAGTCGGCGCTGGTCGCCCATGCCAAGGTGGCCGAGGCTGCCGTGGTCGGCATGCCGCACGAGATCAAGGGACAGGGCATCTATGCCTATGTCACGCTTAACGCCGGCGAAGATCCCACGGACGATGTTCGCAAGGAGCTGGTCCAGTGGGTGCGGCATGAGATCGGCCCGATCGCCACACCCGATGTGATCCACTTCGCCCCGGCCTTGCCCAAGACCCGCAGCGGCAAGATCATGCGCCGGATCCTGCGCAAGATCGCCGAAGGCGACGTTTCGAATCTGGGCGATACCTCGACGCTAGCCGATCCGGGCGTGGTCGATAGCCTGCTGACCAGCGGGCGCTGAGCCGCCCGTTCAGGGCTGTTTGGTGCGGATCAGCATCGAGGTGTCATAACCCAGCGCCTTGGCGCGGGCGATTTGCGCCTCGATCCGGTCCTGAGTGGGTGTCGCTTCGCGCGCCAGCAACCAGAGATAGCGCCCTGACGGCTCGCCGACGATCGCCCATGCGTAATCGTCGGCGTGATCAAGCACCCAGTAATTGCCATAGAACGGGCCGAAAA
>JBEEIN010000170.1:0-8848 GCA_041169825.1 Pseudomonadota bacterium | reverse complement strand
TTTGTTGACCACCTAAGCAGCTCAGCCCTTGCGGGTGCCGCTCATCGCGAAGGTGCCGAAGGCGCCGGCCTTAACGCCGCCGGTGATGGTGTCGCCATCGACAGTGGCTTCGCCTTCCAGGGTCATCGGCATGGGGACGGTCATCTTCATCGACCAGGTCAGCTTGTTGCCGTCGATCTTGCCGTTCTCAAGGTCCATCGAACCCATCGCGCCGGTGTTCTTGCCGGTGAAGGTGTCACCATTCACTTCGATGGTGAACTCGCTCTTCTGGTCGCCCATCGGGGTCTTGGTGATGCATTCATAAGTGCCTGCAATCGACATCGAATCTCTCCTCAACTTACAAGGGGGTAAGTAGCCCTTCCTCGCCCGCCCGCGCGCCGCTGTCAATCGGGCGCGGAGCGGGCGGGGCAAGGCTTACTTGGCGGCTGGTATCACCTCAATCGGCAGGCCCAGTTGCTTGAGCTGGGGTTCCACCACCTTGGCATCGCCCACCACAACATAGACCAGGCCTTCGCCCAGCTTCATCTCACGGGCCTTGGCATCCAGGTCAGCCACGGTCATCGCCTTGTAGCGATCGGCCAGGGTTTCATACCAGGTGTCGGGACGCTTGAAGTTGACGATGCTGACGAGGCCGCCCAGCACATCGCCCGAGGTCTCGAAAGAGCCCGGCAGTTCGCGCGCGCTGCCGGTGGTCGACCAGCCAAGTTCCTCGGCGCTGACCCCGTTGGTGGTCAGGAAGCTGGTCAGCTCCTTGCGGATTTCGGCGATCGAATCCCCCGTGCGGTCAGCCTGGACCGGAGCCTGCACGCGGAAGGTGACGCGGTCCTGCGTGTTACCCACGCCGCTGCCGGCGCCATAGGACCAGCCCTTGGTCTCGCGCAGGTTCATGTTGATCCGCGAGAGGAAGTTGCCACCCAGGATGTCATTGGCAGAGCGCAGCGTCAACAGATCATCGGTGCCCTTTACCGGCAGGACCTTGCCCGCCAGGATCAGTGACTGCGGCGAAGCCGGGCGATCAACCAGCACGATCCGCTCGGATTGGGTGGGGATCGCCACGTTGAAGTTCTTGGTCGGCGCCGGCGCGGCCGGGGCCTTCCAATCGGCAAAGCTGGCTTCGAGCAGCTTGGTCACTTCGGCCAGCGTGGTATTGCCGGTCACGAAAATCTTGGCCGTATCGGGGCGGAACCACTGATCGTGAAAGCCCTTGAGCTGGTCACGGGTCAGCTTCTCAACCACGGCTGGGTCGCCTGTGCCCGTCGGCGCGATGCCATAGGGGTGATCCTTGCCATAGAGCAGCGGCTGGAGCACGCGGCCGGCAATCGGGCCGGGGTTCTTCAGTTCGGCTCGGATCGCCGCAAGCTGCTGGACGCGCACCCGTTCAAGCTCAGCCGGAGACAGGGCCGGGCGGCGGATGAAATCAGAGAACAGCTTGAGCGACGGGGCCAGATTGGGGCTGACCGTATCGAGCTGGAACGAGGTGTTATCCGTATCGGCGAAGCCACGGATATTGGCACCATGGCGTTCGCGGGCGCGTGCCAGTTCAGTGGAATCGAGCTTTTCGGTCCCTTCGTTCATCAGCCGCAGCAGCAGCGCCTGGGTGCCAAGCGCCGACTTGGGATCGGCGGCAAAGCCTGCATCAAACGAGACGCGGACCGAAACCACCGGCACGGCGGCGCGCCGGGCGAAATAGACCTGCATGCCGTTCGACAGCTTGGCGCGCTCAATGGTCGGGAAATCGAGTGGGGTCAGCGTCCCGACTTCGGGCAGCTTTGATCGGTCGGCCTCGGCTGCGGCCGGCGCGCCGGCGGCACCCGCCAGCGGGAACAGCGGGTCACGGAAGAAGGCCGGGCGTGCGCCCAGGCCATCAGGCGAAACGATGAAGCCGCCGCGGTTCTCGCCGCCTTCGGTCCGCGTGCCGGGCTCAACCGTCAGGGCAAAGACCGGGCGCGAAAGCCACTTCTGCATGGTTGCCTGAACCTTGGCAGGGGTCAGCTTGGCCATCTGCTCCAGCTCGATCCGGTAATGGTCCGGAGTGCCATTATACAGCAGGCCTTCTGCCAGGGTCGGGGCCTTGCCACCAAAGCCGCCGACCGATTCCATTGCGCGGATTTCGTTGGCGGCATAGCTCGTCGTGGCGCGGTTCAGTTCATCCTGGGTCGGCCCCTCGCGCAGGAACTTGGCCAGTTCCGCATCCAGCGCCGCAGCGACGATTGCCGGGTCGGTGCCGGGCTTAACATCGGCATGGACCATGAACTGGCCGCCCTGGGCGAAGATCTGGGCATCGGCCGTCACGCCGACGGCCACCTTCAGCTGGCGCACGAGCGCATCATCGAGCCGCGAACTGGCGAGCCCGCCCAGAACCGAGCCACCGGCGACCAGCGAGAGGTAGTCCGGATTGTCGAGGCCTGGGATGGCCCACATGCGGTAAATCCGGGTGGTCGCGACCTGGTCCTTGATCGTCTTGGATAGCGGCGCGGGCAGGTCGGGCACCGGCACGCTTACCGGCTTGATCTTGGGCCCGCTGGGGATCGCACCGAACCACTTGGTGACCTTGGTCTGGGCTGTGGCCAGATCGATGTCGCCAGCCAGGACCAGGATCGCATTATTGGGGCCGTAATTGTCGCGGAACCACTGCTTCACGTCCTCGAGGCTGGCACCACTCAGGTCGGCCATCGAGCCAATGGTCGAGTGGTGATAGGGGTGGCCCGAGGGATAGAGGTTTTCCAGCTGCTCGTACTCAACCAGACCATAGGGCTGGTTGTCGCCCTGGCGCTTCTCGTTCTGGACCACGCCGATCTGGTTGGTCAGCTTTTCCTGCGTCACCGCGCCCAACAGGTAACCCATCCGGTCGCTTTCCAGCATCAGCGCCCGGTCCAGTGCGCCGGTCGGCACGGTCTGGAAATAATTGGTCCGGTCGAACCAGGTGGTGCCGTTGAAATCGGTCGCGCCCACTTCCTGCAGCGGCTTGAAGAAATCGCCCGGTGCGTTTTCCGATCCGTTGAACATCAGGTGTTCGAACAGGTGGGCAAAGCCGGTCTTGCCCTTGGGCTCATGCTTTGATCCGACCCCGTACCACACCGATATGGCCACAACGGGGGCCTTGCGGTCGGTATGGACCAGCACCCGCAATCCGTTGGGCAGGGTGAATTGCTGGTAGGGAATGTTGACGGACTTCACGAGCGCCGAGAGCGGTGCCGGTTGCAGATCCCCACCCTTGTCCTTGGCCAGGGCCGGAGTGCCGGCAACGGCCAGAGCGATGATTGATGCAGTAACGAATCGTGGCATGTTAAGCCCCTTTTAGAATGCGTTGCGCGAGAGGTAGCAGAGCACTCAGCGCGTGCCAGCTTGTCTTTAGCCGGTTTTCGACCAACGACCGATTGCCTCGGACCTGCGAATTCAGGAGGGACGATAACGGCCCTCCAGATTTCAGTTGCGGATCACCTCGCGGCTGCGGGCATGAGCCAGGATGTTGGCGCGGTCGAAGTAGACCGGCTTCATCCGTTTGGCGGTGAACAGTGCAGCCTGGTCTGCATAATGCGGGCTGGCCGGTCGCGTCGTCGCCGCGCCATAAGGCTGGATCGATTCCGAATGGACCTGACCGGCCTTGTCCCATTCGATCAGCATGACGAAGCTGTCGCCGTGCTTGACCGAGAGGCGACCGTCGGGATCGACATCCCAATCAGTGGCGGCGCGGAGCGTGTCGCCGCCGCCGTCCATCGGCAGGTCGACCTTGCCCTGGCGCACACGCAGGACCTCACCCAAGGGCGGATCGATCCGGCCGAAGTGCTGCTTCAGGTGTGACACTGTTTCAGACAATACCGTCTTGGGCTCTGGCGGTGCCTTAAGGCCATAGCTGGCCTTCATCGCCGGTTCGAGCACCATTACCGCCAGAGCATCTGCGCCATTGCCCTTGCCATCGGCGGTCATGTCCCAACCGGCCAGCAGACGCTGGGCTTCCGCCAGATCACCGGACAGCTTCAGCTTGGCGATGCCATCCAGCATCCAGGCGACATAACCGGCGCGCTCATAACCGGTATCGTACTTGATCCGCAGCAGCTCCTCTCGGCCGATCCGGGGTGTTGCTGCCAGCAATTTTGCGGCGCGCAGGGTGCGGTTGGTAAGGTCTGTCTCAACCCCCCAGATGGCCGGGACCTTGGCCGGGTCAAGCTCGCTGCCGGGCCCGGCAGCCAGGAACGGGGTGTTGTTGGCGTTAAAGACATAGCCCGAAGCCGGGTTCACGACCTTTGGCACCAGGTTCCAGGCAATCGGTCCCTTCCAGATCAGGTCGGAACGGTTGCCGGGCACCACGCCGCGCCAGTTTGGCCCCGCCTTACGGTCGGGCAGGGCGGCGTTGTACCAATAGGCAATCGTGCCGGTCTTGTCGGCATAGATGAAGTTGGTTGCCGGCACCGCCTGCATCGCCATCGCCGCCTGCCACTGGGCAAAGTCCTGCGCCTTGGTGATGCGGTAATACTGCGTCACGCTGTCGATCCGGTCCATCCCGGCATACCGCACCGCGAAGGCGCCGCGGGCATTGACCATTGCTGGGCCGTGCGCGCTGCGCCAAATCGTCTTGGGGATCGGCACAACGAACGGACCGAAGCGAACCGGCAGCCAGACCCGCTCCTTGCGCAGCGGCTGCCATTGTCCGTCAAGTTTGTAGCGGGTGCAGCTCTGATCCAGCTCCAGCTGGTAGACATCGATCAGGTCCGGGCGGTTGACCGTGTTGGTCCAGCCCAGGTTGGCATTGTGACCGAGGAACGGGAAGGGCGATCCGGGGAAGGTCGCCCCGGCAAAGTTCCAGCCCTGATCGCTCGAAATGCGCAGCTCATACCAGGCCACGCCGCCGCGCCACGGCTGGTGGCTGTTGGAGAACAGCCGCGTAACGCCATCGCCCGACCGTTTGGGCGCGACGGCAAAGGCGTTGGAGCCGGAGCTTTCGGCCGTTTCGCCAATGGGCAGCGGCATGGGGCGCTGCGTCACCAACTGGTCACCGCCGCCCTCGCCGAACAGGGGAGACGGCTTGCCATCGAGCCGCGGGCCATGTTCGGGACGGAATTCCGTTCCCTCGCTCAGCGGCTTGAGCACCCGGTCCAGGCCAAAGAAGAACGGCAGGCGCAGGGCAAAGCCGGTGGCAATATCCTTGCCGTTCACCGGGAACAGGCGGGCCAGGCGCACCTCACTGCGATGCTGTTCGGCATAGCGGTTCAGGCCTGAGGCATAGGCGTCCAGGATCGCGCGAACGTCTGCGGGCAGCTTGTCATAGCCGCGATCGGCTGCACCGCGGGCATCAACGAAATGATAGGCGAAGTCGACCCCGGCGCCGTCAGGTCCGGCAATGGCGCCATAGCGGCCGCGGGTCATGGCAATCACGTCCTGCAGCGTGCTGAAATCGTCCTCGGCGTGGGCCCAGGCCGTGCCAAAGGCCACGTCGGCATCGGTCTTGCCGATGATCTGCGGCACGCCCCATTCATCGCGGATGACTTCGGCCTGATAGGCTTGATTTGGCGGCGGTGCCCCCGGTTGCTCCGCCAGGAACGGCTCCCACGATGCCAGTGTCACCGCTGCTAGACCCGCGACGACAGTCAGGCCACCAAGGCCTTTGCCGATCCAACCCATTTTGCTCCCCTTGCGATTATTCCAGTTTGTCTTTCGCGACACCTTGAAATGCTGCGTAACGATGGTCAATTGCGCGGTGACGGGCTGGGGGGCTTATCTTGGGAGAATCCACAATGCGCCCGCTTCTGGCTGCCACTTGTCTTGCCACTATTGCCGTTCCGACCGCTCCTGCGCTCGCTCAGGCTATCATCGGTTCCGGCGTCGCCGCTTCTACCGCAGCCAACAGTGCGGAGCGGCCGATCGGCTTTGCCGCCAGTGCCCCAACTGATGCGGCGCTGGTCGTGCTAACGGCCGATAAATCCTTGCCTGCGGACGTTCCGCTTTCCGCGGAAGAGCGCAAGGCGACCGAGGCTGCCCTTGCCAATGCCGGATTTGCGGCCAAGGCCAATGAAATCGTCTCGCTGCGCGGGATTGGCGCGCGGCCGCGGATCATGATTGTTGGCCTGGGCAAGGACGGCGGCAGCAAGGCAGTGATGGAAGCCGCAGGCAAGGCGGCACAGGACTTGCGGAGCGAGAAGGCTCCTGTCGCTATTGCCGGGGCTGGGACTGCCGCGCTGATGGCCGATGCCGCATTGGGATATGCACTGGGGCAATACCGCTTTGACCGTTACAAAGTGACGACCGGAAACGCACCTTCGACCGCGCCCGTGACCATCATCGGTGGCGAAGCGAGTGCCGCAATGGCAGCCTGGACCCGTCGCCATGTCGCGACTGCAGAGGCGGTGCGCTTTGCCCGCGATCTGTCAAACGAGCCGGCATCGGCGGTCTATCCGGAGAGCTTCATCGCCCGGACCCGAGAGGCATTTGCCGGCCTGCCCGGCGTCTCGATCGAGGTGCTTGACGAGGCCGCGATGCGCAAGCTCAATATGGGCTCGATCCTTGGTGTTGGTCAGGGTAGCCCGCGTGGTTCGCGTCTGCTGCTGGTGACCTACAAGGGTTCGGATGCCGCACCGCTGGCTATGGTCGGGAAGGGCATCACCTTTGACAGCGGTGGGATCTCGCTGAAGCCCGGATCGGGCATGTGGCGCATGAAGGGTGACATGTCGGGCGCTGCGGCAGTGGTTGGCGCTGCGCTGAGCTTGGCCAAGAGCAAGGCACCGGTCCACGTTGTCGCCGTGGCGGCGCTGGCCGAGAATATGCCCGATGGTAACGCCCAGCGCCCGGGCGATGTGGTCCGCACGATGAGCGGCAAGACGGCCGAAATCTTCAGCACTGATGCCGAAGGGCGCATGGTCCTGGTCGATGGGATCGAATATGTTGCGGCCACCCGCAAGCCTGCGGCAATTGTCGATATCGCCACGCTGACCGGCGCGAAAGTGACCGCATTGGGTGACGAATATGCCGGCCTGTTCGGGCGACATGAAGGCCTGGTGGGCGCAGTTCAGGCGGCCGCGGATGCCACTGGCGAGGCCGTGTGGCGTCTTCCGCTCCATCCCAGTTATGCCGAAGATCTCAAGTCAGACATTGCCGATATCAAGCACGGCACCGAGGGCGTGCCGCCGGGGGCGGGCCATGGCGCGCACTTCATCGGCTTCTTTGTCGATCCGGCCACGCCCTGGGCCCATATCGACATTGCCGGCAACGAAATGAGCGACAGTGCCAAGCCGCTTGCACCCAAGGGGGCGACCGGGTTTGGGGTCCGTCTGCTTGATGCCTTGGCGCGGGCCTGGAAACCCTGACCTGATCTTTTCTCGTATCACCCTCTTGTGTTGCCGATAAGCAACACTACTTTCGGTGTCACAGGAGGGTGACACACCGATGAACCTCGAAAAGTTTACTGACCGCGCCAAGGGTTTCCTGCAGAGCGCGCAGACCGTGGCAATCCGGCTGAACCACCAGCGGATCACGCCCGAACATATCCTCAAGGCGCTGCTGGAAGACAACGAAGGCATGGCCGCCGGCTTGATCCAGCGTGCCGGCGGTAACCCGGGTCTCGCTCAGGCGCGCGTCGACGAAGCGCTTGCCAAGATCCCGGCCGTTTCGGGCAGCGGGGCGCAATCGCCGCCCGGTCTTGAAAATGATGCCGTGCGCCTGCTCGATGCCGCTGAACAGCTTGCCACCAAGGCGGGTGACAGCTTTGTCTCGGTCCAGCGCCTGCTGCAGGCGATCGCCCTCAGCGCGACCAATCCTGCCGGGCAGGCGCTAAAGGCGGCAGGCGTTGATGCGCAGAAGCTTGAGGCTGCGATCCAGGAGGTGACCGGCGGCCGCACGGCTGACAACGCTAGCGCCGAGAACGCCTATGAAGCCATGAAGAAGTACGCCCGCGACCTGACCCAGGCCGCGCGCGACGGCAAGCTTGATCCGGTGATTGGCCGTGACGAGGAAATCCGCCGCACCGTCCAGATCCTGGCCCGCCGCACCAAGAACAACCCGGCGCTGATCGGTGAACCAGGCGTCGGCAAGACGGCCATTGCCGAAGGTCTGGCGCTGCGTATCGCCAATGGTGACGTGCCCGACAGCCTGAAGGATCGCCGCCTGATGGCGCTCGACATGGGCGCGTTGATCGCCGGGGCCAAGTATCGCGGTGAGTTCGAGGAACGGCTCAAGGCCGTGCTCGACGAGGTAAAGGGCGCCGAGGGCGAGATCATCCTGTTCATCGATGAAATGCACACCCTGATCGGGGCCGGGAAGGGCGAGGGGGCGATGGACGCCTCCAACCTGCTCAAGCCCGCACTCGCTCGGGGTGAACTGCACTGCATCGGCGCGACCACGCTCGACGAATACCAGAAGTACGTTGAGAAGGATCCCGCGCTGCAGCGGCGGTTCCAGCCGGTCTTCGTGGGTGAGCCGACGGTCGAGGATACGATCTCGATCCTACGCGGGCTGAAGGAGAAATACGAGCTGCACCACGGGGTGCGGATTGCCGACAATGCGATCGTCGCGGCGGCAACGCTGTCCAACCGCTACATCGCCGACCGCTTCCTGCCCGACAAGGCGATCGACCTGATGGACGAGGCTGCCAGCCGGATCCGGATGGAAGTGGAGAGCAAGCCCGAGGAAATCGAGGTGCTTGACCGGCGGATCATCCAGCTCAAGATCGAGGAACTGGCGCTGGCCAAGGAGAGCGACCAGCCATCGAAAGACCGCCTCGCAACCCTGAAGGAAGAGCTGGCGAACCTTGAGCAGCAATCGGCCGAACTGACCACCCGCTGGCAGAACGAGCGCGACAAGATCGCCGCTGAGGGCAAGATCAAGGAAGCGCTCGACCAGGCCCGGCTGGAGCTGGAAC
>JBEEIN010000169.1:0-3945 GCA_041169825.1 Pseudomonadota bacterium | reverse complement strand
GCGCGCGCTGGCTGGTTCTACATGAACCAGAACATCGACATGGACTGGCACACCAACAAGTCCTACCGCGAAGTCAGCGGCAACAACCCCGCGCAGCTTGACCTGTTCACCGCTGCCGGTGCCCGTCTGACTGCCGAAGGCATCGCCGGGTTCAACAACAACTGGGGCGATTGCTGCGCCCGTGATTACGAACTGTCGTACACCGATAACGCGCCCTACGTCGGGCTTGATCTCGATAACGACAACTTCGCGATCGACGGTTCGGTTCGCTTCGAAATGATGCGCGCTTCGGGCTGGACGGTTGCTGGCAGCAAGACCGAGTTCAATACCCCGGTCACCTACAACGGCGTGACCACCCAGATCCCGACGATCACCGCCAACGGTGCCCGCGAAGTTCTGGACTATGGCCGCAACTACACCACCTGGACTGCCGGTGCGCTGTGGAAGGTCAACCCGGACACCTCGCTGTTCGTCCGCGCTTCGCGCGGCGGCCGCTTCAACTCGGACCGCCAGACGGTTTCGGGCAAGTTCACCGCCGATGGCAAGCTCAACCAGAGCGGCCTGGTTCCGTCGGTCGACTTCGTGAAGCAGTACGAACTCGGCCTGAAGAACCGCGGCGAACTGGCTGGCGGTCGCTACACCGCAGAACTGACCCTGCTGAAGGGCAGCTTCAGCCGCAGCGACTATGAGCCGACCGTGACGGCGCAGTGCCCGAAGGGTGGCTGCATCATCGACACCAAGTACAAGTCGTCGGGTGCGGAGCTGTTCGTGACCTACCAGAACGGTGGGTTCAACCTTGTCGGTACTGCCACCTACACCAAGGCCAAGCGGGCTGCTGCGGCTTCGACCGTCTACAACCGCGCCGATGGCATCCCCGACCTGTCGTACACGATCTCGGCCAACTATGACGTCAACGAGATCGCCACGATCGGCCTGTCGACGACCGGCCAGACCGCTTCGATCGACGGCGCGGGCCTGGAATACCCGGGCAAGGCCGTGTTCAACGGCGTGCTGCGGCTCCGCCCGGTCCAGAACCTCGAACTGGGCGTGCAGGTCTACAACCTGTTCAACACCTTTGACTTCCGCGGCAACGGCGGCATTTCCGACAGCACAGCCAATCCGGCCGTGCTGGGCGGTGCCCCGGCCCTGGGTCGCACCTTCACTGCGTCGGTGCGCTACAGCTTCTAAGGTTGTTCTCCGAAGGGCCTGCTGCCTTCCTGCAGGCCCTTCCACTTTCCGGGCGGGGACAGCTTTGGCTGCTTCCCGCCCGTTCTCTTTCATGGCAAGCGAACGAACATGGCTTCTCAGGCGCAACCCATCCGCAAGATCCTGATCGTCGGCGGCGGCTCGGCCGGATGGATGACAGCGGCGGCCTTGGCCGCAAACCTGGCCCAAGGTTGCGAGATCGCGCTGATCGAAAGCGAGGAGATCGGCACGGTCGGCGTGGGCGAGGCGACAATCCCGCCGATCCGCACCTTCAACCAGATGCTCGGGATTGATGAAGCCGAATTCATGAAACGCACCCAGGCGAGCTACAAGCTGGGGATCGAATTCGTGAACTGGGGCCGGGCGGGGCATCGTTACTTCCACCCGTTCGGACCGCATGGCCGCGCCTTTGACGTGGTGCCCGTGCACCAGCACTGGCTGCTTGCCCGTGCGGCCGGGGAAACCGCCGAATTTGATGAGCATTCGATGGCCTGGCACCTCGCCAAGGCCAACCGCTTTGTCCGGCCAAGCGGCGATCCGCGTTCGGTGCTCTCGACCTTTGACTATGCCTATCACTTCGATGCCGGGCTCTATGCCCGCTTTCTGCGTGCCTATTCGGAAGCGCGCGGCGTGGTGCGCCATGAGGGCAAGATCGGCTCGGTCCAGCAGAACGGCGAAACCGGTTTTGTTAACGGCGTAACGCTGGAAGACGACCGCAACCTCGAAGCGGAACTGTTCATCGATTGCTCCGGCTTCCGCGGGCTGCTGATCGAAGGCGCGCTGAAGGCGGGCTATGTCGACTGGACGCACTGGTTGCCCTGTGATCGCGCTGTCGCCATCCCCTGCGAAAAAGCGGGCGAGTTCACACCCTACACCCGTTCGACCGCGCGTGAGTCGGGCTGGCAGTGGCGCATTCCTTTGCAGCACCGCACCGGTAACGGACACGTCTATTCCAGCCAGTTCACCAGTGACGAGGCGGCGCTCGACGTGTTGCTCGCCAATCTTGATGGCAAGCCGTTGGCTGATCCCAATCGGTTGCGCTTTACCACCGGCATGCGCCGCAAGTTCTGGGACAAGAACGTGGTCGCGGTTGGCCTGTCGAGCGGGTTCCTGGAACCGCTCGAATCGACCAGCCTGCACCTGATCCAGGCGGGCATTTCCAAGCTGCTTGCGCTGTTCCCGGATACCAGCTTCGATCCGGCCGTGATCGCCGAGTACAACCATATCGCAACGACCGAGATGGAGCGGATCCGCGATTTCATCGTCCTGCACTACAAGCTGATGGATCGCGATGAGCCGATGTGGCGCCACACGGCGGCGATGGACGTGCCCGATACGCTGGCCTTCAAGATCGAGCATTTTCGGCGCTATGGCCGCCATATCCCGCGCGACATGGACCTGTTTGCACCGCCCAGCTGGCATGCTGTCCAGATCGGCCAGTTCAACCTGCCGGAGGGCACCGACCCGCTTGGTGCCTATCGCCCCAGCGGGCGCGAGTGGCTGGGCAAGCTGCGCAATGCCATGGCCAGTGAGGCGGCCCGCCAGCCAAGCCACCAGGCCTTCATCGATCAGCATTGCAAGGCATGACGGATACGGCGCAGCGCGTCAGCCGGGCAGCGGCGCTGCTGGCCGAGCAGGACATCGATGCTGCGCTGGAGGTGATCACCGCAGCAGCGCGGCTTGATCCGGACAGCCCACAGGCCGCCTTCGGCCATGCCCAGATCGCCTTTGAGGCCTGGCAACCTGCTGCGGCGCTATTTGAACGGGCGGCGGCGCTGTTGCCGGGCCAACCGGACCTGATCCGCAACCGGGCGCTGGCCCTGGCGGCGGAAGGGGAGGTCGCGGCTGCCGAGGCGCTGTTGGATGGCGTATTGGCGCAGCATTCGGGCTGGCTTGACGGGCATCGCACGCTCTGCGCGATGCGGATTACCAAGGGCGAGGTTGCGGGGTGGGACCGCTCTTTCCAACAGGCGATTGCCCGCGATTCCGCCAATTTGGCGGTCTGGCTCAGCTGGTTCCAGCAGCATGCGACACGTAAGGATTGGGCTTCGGCAAGATCGGTTCTCAACGCGGCGGAGCGGGCCTGCCCGCCAGCGCAGGGGCTGGCCCTGTCTAAGCTGTTCCTGGCGGCGGAAAGCGGCGAAAACGCGGTTGATTTCGCGCCTTTTTCCGCGCTTGCCGACCCTGGTACCGACCTCTGCCATGTCCGTTACCTGCTGCGCACAGGGGCGGCTGAAACTGCCCTAAAGGTTGCACAGCGGCATCTAGGCGGTACTCAGGCGCGGATGTTCTGGCCTTACGTAGGCCTATGCTGGCGCCTGCTGGACGACCCCCAAGCACAATGGCTCGACGGCGACCCACTCCATGCCAAGTCGGTCGATCTCGATTTCACGAGTCAGGAGTTGGAAAACCTCGCTGCTGCTCTGCGCTGCCTCCACCGGATGAAGGCGCCCTATCCCGAGCAGTCGGTGCGGGGCGGAACCCAGACGGACCGGCAGCTGTTCTTCCATCCCGATCCGGCCATCCGCCAGGCCCGCGACAAGGTGCTGGCGGCGGTGGCCGAATTTGCGGCGGGGCTGCCGCAGGAGGCCGGGCATCCGCTGTTGGATCGCGGCACCGGGCCGCTGCGGTTTGTTGGCAGCTGGTCGGTCCGGCTGGCCGGAGCCGGATTCCACGCCAGCCATACCCATGTGCGCGGCTGGATCAGCTCGGCCTGTTATGTCAGCCTGCCGGAGCCCG
>JBEEIN010000168.1:0-3512 GCA_041169825.1 Pseudomonadota bacterium | reverse complement strand
CCAGCGAAACGCGCAGGCGTGCACGCAGCAGGTAATCGACCGACAGACCCGTAAAGCGCGCCATCTGGCCCGCCACCTGGCGGGCTTCGTCGGCGCTGATCTCGTCACCCTTGGCCAGGGCCGCGGCATAGGGGCCGGCGACAAAAGCGCGAACCTCTGCAAGGAACTGCTCAAGGCTTGCCGGGCGATCCGACACGCGATTGTGATACCACGCCGTGGCAGCATAGGTTGGGAACAGGATCATGCTGTTCTGATCATAGCCCGGCTGGCGCACGCCATAGTTCAGGATCGTGGAGAACATGACGATCCCGTCCAGGCTCATCCCGCGTTGTTCCAGCAGCGCACCAACCGCCCCGGCGCGCAGCGTGCCATAGCTTTCGCCAAACACCACCTTGGGGCTCAGCCAGCGGTTGTTCTTGGCCACATAGCGCGTGATCGCACGGGCAAAGGCATCGGCATCCTGATCGACGCCCCAGAAATCCTTGCCGGCCTTGTCACCCAGCGGGCGCGACCAGCCCGCACCGATTGCATCGATAAAGACCAGGTCAGTCTTGTCGATCAGACTGTCCGGGTTGGGGCGCAACGCGTATTGCGAGGGGGCGACATAGACCGGATCGTTGGTCTGAACCCGAACCGGGCCAAAACTGCCCATATGCAACCAGACGGTTGGTGAACCCGGACCGCCATTGAAAAAGAAGGTGACCGGACGGTTGCCACCACCATCCTTGGTATAGGCGGTGTAGAACAGGCTGGCGGTGGGCTTGCCGTCATCATCACGGATGGTGAGCGTGCCGGCAGTGGCAGTATAGGGGATCTTTACCCCGCGCACGGTGGCCGTGCCCTTGCTGACAGCGCTGGCTTCTTCAACCGGCGGCTTGACCCAGGCCTGCTCAACCTCGGCAATCATCGCATCCTTGTGGGACTTGGCGTTGTCAGGCTTCTTCTCCTGACCCATTGTCGGCGAGGACAGCGCAAGGGCGCTGGAGGCGAGCAGCAGCAGACTGGCGGCAAAGCGCATGGTAAATTGATCCCCCATTGGAATGACCCCGCCGCAGTGATGGCGCGGGCCAGGCTATGCCGCAAGGGGGAGGGTGCGGAGCTTCCGCAAACGGTCGACACAGCCCGATGGGCGGCGTGACCGGTGTCGGCAGGAAACTGACGCCGGCCCGGCCGGCGCCAGTTTTAATTCGCGTTAGAGGTTTTCGATCAGGTGTTCGGCCGAGCTCACCTTGAACTCGCCCGGGGCTTCGACGTGGAGCTGTTCGACCACGCCGTCGTTGACCACCATCGAAAAGCGCTGGCCGCGCAGGCCCAGGCCAAAGCCCGAACCGTCCATGGTCAGGCCCACGGCCTTGGCGAAATCGCCATTACCATCGGCCAGCATGGCCACGTCCTGCGAACCCGAGGCCTTGCCCCAGGCGCCCATCACGAAGGGATCGTTGACGGCGGTGCAGGCGATCTCGTCGATGCCCTTGGCCTTAAGCTCGGCCGCCTTGTCGACATAGCCCGGCAGGTGCTTGGCCGAGCAGGTCGGGGTGAAGGCCCCCGGGACGGAGAACAGCGCGACGCGCTTACCCTTGAAGTAATCGGCGCTCTGCACGGCTTCCGGGCCGTTTTCGGTAGCCTTAACCAGCTTTACGTCGGGCAGCTTGTCACCAACAGCAATCGTCATGTGTGTTCTCCTGTCAGGAAGAGGGGGATCTGTTGTCCTGATATAGGTCAAGAACCGGACACGGCAACGCTTGCCATCGTTAATTCCGCTTTACCCCGCCGTTTTAAGAAGCGGTAAATTAGCCGGTGCAGTCTGAAAATGCGGGAACTTGGTCCCGCCAGGAGACTGCATATGGGGATTGCACATCGTATAGCGGGGGCTGTGGCCCTGGTGGGCATGCTGGCTGGCGCGCCGGCGAACGCCGGTTCGATCGAGAATGCCGAGAAGCTGCGCCGGCTCGACATCATGCTGATGGTCACGGGCCTGCGCTGCCGCAACACCGCCGACAATTTTCAGGCGGATTA
Organism: Pseudomonadota bacterium; assembly: GCA_041169825.1. Classification (GTDB taxonomy): domain Bacteria; phylum Pseudomonadota; class Alphaproteobacteria; order Sphingomonadales; family Sphingomonadaceae; genus Novosphingobium. The sequence continues at coordinate 1,496 of JBEEIN010000168.1, read as the reverse complement.
TGGACGCTTCACCACCAAGCACATCGCCGAGCTGAATGCGGCCAGCCGCGAACTGCAGGACCAGTTGGCCGGGCAAGTAGGGGAAGCCAATGCGGCCCGCGCACTCGATAAGATCAGCGTGACCATGGCCAACAGCTATGGCCAGGGGCACCCCTGGCTCAGCTGCGCCCAGCTAAAGGTGGCGACCAACAGTCTGGCCGAGGCCGAAGGACCGGCGGTTCTGGTCGAGGCGGCGGACCAACTGCTGGCCAGCAGCGGTTCAGCCCGGTTCGCCTGGACGCGGTAAGTCCGCAAGGATCATATAAAGCAATCTTTATATTTGCCTCCGAAAGGGGGAGCGGGTAAGGGCGGCGTCATGACTGGCGTCGCCCCTGGCCGTTTTGGCCCGACGCCCCCGACATTCAGGAGAAGTCCCTTGGCCACTGCCGCCCAGATCCACGATTATGCCATTGCCGACATCGGCCTTGCCGACTTTGGCCGCGCCGAAATCCGCATCGCCGAAACCGAAATGCCGGGCATGATGGCGCTGCGTGAGGAATTTGGCGCATCCAAGCCGCTGAAGGGCGCGCGGATCACCGGTTCGCTGCACATGACGATCCAGACCGCCGTGCTGATCGAAACGCTGGTTGCGTTGGGCGCGGAAGTGCGCTGGGCCACCTGCAACATCTTTTCGACGCAGGACCATGCTGCCGCCGCCATCGCCGCAGCCGGTATCCCGGTCTTCGCGATCAAGGGTGAAAGCCTGGCCGATTACTGGGATTATGTCGGCAGCATCTTCGATTGGGGTGACCAGACCGCTAACATGATCCTGGACGATGGCGGCGATGCCACCATGTTCGCGCTGTGGGGCGCCCGGGTTGAAGCTGGCGAAGACCTGTTCGAACCCACCAACGCCGAAGAAATCGAGTTCTGTCGCGCGCTGAAGGCCTTCCTGAAGCGCAAGCCGGGTTACCTGACCATGTCGGTTGCCCACATCAAGGGCGTGTCGGAAGAGACCACCACCGGCGTCCATCGCCTCTATCAGATTGCCAAGGACGGCAAGCTGCCGTTCCCGGCGATCAATGTGAACGATTCGGTCACCAAGTCGAAGTTCGACAACCTTTATGGCTGCAAGGAATCGCTGGTCGACGCGATCCGCCGCGCCACCGATGTGATGCTGGCCGGCAAGGTCGCCTGCGTCGCCGGGTTTGGTGACGTTGGCAAGGGCTCGGCCGCCTCGCTGCGCCAGGGCGGCGCCCGCGTGATGGTCACGGAAATCGACCCGATCTGCGCGCTGCAGGCGGCGATGGAAGGCTATGAAGTCGTCACCATGGAAGAAGCCGTGAAGCGTTGCGACATCTTCGTGACCGCCACCGGCAACGAGGACGTGATCACTGCCGAACACATGAAGGCGATGAAGCCGATGAGCATCGTCTGCAACATCGGCCACTTTGACAGCGAGATCCAGATTTCGGCGCTCGACAATTACAAGTGGACCGAAGTGAAGCCGGGTACCG
>JBEEIN010000167.1:0-7791 GCA_041169825.1 Pseudomonadota bacterium | reverse complement strand
TGGCGCGGTGGGCGTGGGCGGCGTGCTCCACACGATCAACCCGCGGCTGTTCGATGATCAGCTCGAATATATCGCCAACCACGCCGAAGACGTGGTGCTGCTTTATGACGCGGCCTTTGCTCCGATCATTGAGCGGATGAAGCCCAAGTGGACCACGATCAAGCATTTCATCTGCTTCGATAATGGTGAGTTTGAGGCCTGGATCGGCGCGGAAGATGGCAACACCACCTGGGCCACCGGGGATGAGCGCGATCCCTGCATGCTCTGCTACACCAGCGGCACCACCGGGAACCCCAAGGGCGTACTCTATGAGCATCGCTCGACCATGCTCCACGCCATGACCGGGTTGCAGCCGGCGATCTTCGATTTCGATACCCGCTCGGTCATGCTGCCGGTTGTGCCGATGTTCCACGCCGCCAGCTGGGGCCTGCCCTGGGCCGGTGCTGCGGCGGGGATCAAGTTCGTGTTCTCGGCCGTCAACGATGCGGCCGTGCTGTGCGAGCTGATGAACCGCGAAAAGGTAACGCACTCGGCCGGCGTGCCAACGGTCTGGCTCGCGACCTTCCAGCACATGGACGCCACCGGCACCGAACTGCCGACACTGCGTCACGCGATCATCGGCGGCTCGGCTGCCCCGCGCTTCATGATCGAGCGGCTGATGAAGGCCGGGGTCAACGTTGCCCACGCCTGGGGGATGACCGAAACCAGCCCGATCGGCACCACCGGCGCCAAGACCTGGGACTGGGATGATCTCTCGTTCGATGAACAGGTCTCGATCAAGCAGATGCAGGGCCGCGTGCCCTTTGGTGTTGAACTGCGCACGGTCGATCTGGGCGATCCGACCAAGGTCCTGCCGCGCGATGGCCAGACCAGCGGCGCCCTGCAGGTGCGCGGGCCATGGATCATCAAGCGCTACTTCAAGGCCGAGGCCGACGCGACCGATGCCGAACAGTGGTTTGATACCGGCGACGTCGCGATCCTCCACCCGGATGGCACCTTGCAACTGACCGACCGCACCAAGGACGTGATCAAGTCCGGCGGCGAATGGATCAGCTCGGTCGAGCTGGAAAACGCTGCGGTCGGCGTGCCCGGCGTTGCCGAGGCGGCGGCGATTGGCATCTATCACCCCAAATGGGATGAGCGGCCGATCCTGGTCGTGGTCAAGAAGGCCGGGATGGACGTGACCAAGGACGCGATCATGGCCCACCTGGCGGAAAAGGTCGCCAAGTGGTGGCTGCCCGATGCGATCGAATTCGTTGACGCGATCCCGCACGGGGCCACCGGCAAGATCAGCAAGAAGGACCTGCGCAACCAGTTCCGTGACTACAAGCTGGTGGAGGCCTGAGCATGACCGGGTATGTGGATCCCAGCCGCGAGAACTGGCAGGCCTTCAAGGACCTGCCGCGCAACCGGCCGATCCACATGCTCAACCTGATCAAGTTTCGCGATCTGGCCGAATATCCGGCAGGCCATCCCAATCACGGCAAGGGGCTGACCGGGCGAGAGGCCTATACGATCTATTACGAAGGTTTCCAGCGCGTCGTCGCCCAGGATGGCGCGGCGATGGTCTGGGAAGCCCCGATCGAATGCGTGGTCACCGGCCCGGCGGGTGAGTGGGACGAAGCCTTCGTGATGGGCTATCCCAACAGCGCGGTGTTCATGGCCATGGTCAAGAACGAGGAATACGTCCGCGACGTGGTGCCGCACCGCACGGCGGCCGTGGCGGATAGCCGGCTGATCCGGTTCAGAGGCTGAGGCTTAACTCGCCGTGCGAACCAGGTTCTGTTCATTGGCGACGAACAGGTGGCTCTGGTAATAGTACTTTCCGGTCGGCTGATTTTCGACAATGAAGTCGATCCGGACCTGCCGCGCCACGCCGCGCGTGTTTATCTTGTTTCCGACATATAGCTTTTTGACCGCTTCCAGGTCAGCCGACCCGGCCAGCTTGGTCATGACTGCAGCAGGCACTACAACTGTAAGGCAGTTGCGATCACGGTAATCGGGTTCTGAGTTCAGGTAGAACCGCCCGCGATCAAAGCCGACAGCTTTAACCGTCATGGCAAAGTCACCCATCACACCGGCACCATTCCCGATTTGGGCAGTCAGTGTCACCGCCTCAATCGGGTTGATGCAGCGTTCGGCACAGATTGGTGGCGTAATGGGCATCACAGCAGGTTTGGTCGCTTCAACTGGAGCCGCCGCCAGTAGCACTGTGAACAAGGTGATCATGGCCCCATCCTTCCCAGCCGAAAATCGTAGTTAAACTACAACAGTTTAAGCTGCCCGTCAAGCGTCGGCGCGATAAACTTGCCGCAATCGAGCTCGGGCATTTCGCGGTTAAGCCCCAGCCGCTGGCAGGCGATCCGGAAGCGGGTGCGGAAGACGTCGGCCCAGACGCCCTGTGGTTTCATCCGTTCAAAGAACCGGCTGTCGTAATCCTTGCCGCCGCGCACGGCCTGGACAATGCCCATCACCTTGCCCGCGCGGTCCGGGTAATGAACCTCCAGCCATTCGCGCATCAGCGGGGCCACCTCGTGCGGCAGCCGCAACATGATCCAGCTGGCGGTCTTCACGCCGCGCGTGGCGGCCTCTTCGAGGATGCGTTCGATAAATTCGTCGGTGATCGCCGGGATCACCGGAGCGACCGAGACATGGGCTGGTACCCCGGCTGCGGCCAGCTCTTCCAGCGCATCAAGCCGCTTGGCCGGGGCCGAGGCGCGCGGTTCCAGCAGGCCGGAAAGCTTGGGATCAAGGCTGGTGACCGAGAGCGACACCGCCGTCAGGTTCAGCTTGGCCAGTTCGGCCAAAAGGTCGATGTCGCGCACCACCCGCGCGGACTTGGTCGTGATCGTCACCGGATGGCGGGTCTCCAAGCAAACTTCCAGCACCTGCCGGGCCAGGCGATAGTTTCCCTCGATCGGCTGGTACGGGTCGGTGTTGGTCCCCATCGCGATCGGCGCGGGCTGGTAACCGCGCTTGGCCAGCTCGACCCGAAGCAGCGCGGCAGCATCCGGCTTGGCAAACAGCTTCGTTTCGAAATCCAGCCCGGGCGAGAGATCGTGGAACGCGTGGCTGGGCCGCGCATAGCAATAGATGCAGCCATGCTCGCAGCCGCGATAGGCATTGATCGAGCGGTCAAACGGGATGTCAGGAGAAGTGTTGCGGCTGATGATCCGCCTGGCCCGCTCCTCGGTCACCGTGGTCCGGAGTTTCGGGCCCGGCCCGTCAATTTCCGCGCGGGTATCAAGCCAGTCCCCGTCTGCCTCACGCGCTGCCAGCCCGAAGCGCTGGGGTACCGCCGCGGACTGTGCGCCGCGGCCATGGACGGGGGAGGGACTCGCCATCCTGGTAATAGAACATATGTGGAACAAAAATGCAATCGTCATCCCGGCGAACGCCGGGATCGCAGGCCTGCTTCGACCGGCAGGCCAGCGGTCCCGGATCAAGTCCGGGACGACGGGGTCTCAGATTTCCCTGAGCCGCGGCATAAGTTCGACGAAATTGCAGGGCCGGTTCCGGCTGTCGAGCTGTTCGGCGAGGATCCCGTCCCAGCCATCCTTTACCGCGCCGTTGGAGCCGGGCAGGGCAAAGATATAGGTGCCGCTCGCAACCACGGCGCAGGCGCGGCTCTGGATCGTGCTGGTGCCGATCGACTGAAAGCTCAGCCAACGGAACAGTTCGCCGAAGCCGGGGATGTCGCGCGTCTTGAGCCGGTCAAGCGCCTCTGGCGTCACGTCGCGCCCGGTCAGGCCAGTGCCGCCGGTCGAAACCACCGCGTCGATGGCGGGATCGTCGATCCAAATGTTCAGCTGGTCGGCGATCAGGTCGGCATCGTCGCGCACGATTGCGCGTGCCGCCAGCTTATGACCGGCCCCGCGAATGCGCTCGGCCAGAATATCGCCTGAGGTATCGTCAGCAGCAGTCCGGGTGTCCGAAACGGTCAGGACCGCGATGTTGATCGGCACAAAGGTCCGGCCCGGATCAACGGCCACGGATGATCGTCCCATTGGCGGTCATCCTCACGGCGCTGGCCCCCCCGATCCCCGGGAAAGTCGGCCACAGGCCCTGGGCGAGGGCAATCCGGCTTTCCGAAGGGCCACCGGCCTGGCGCTCATACATCCAGTAATTGCGCATCACGATGTTCACGTAACCGCGCGTCTCCCAATAGGGCACGCTCTCCATCCAGAGTAGCGGGTCACCCTGGTCCTTGATCTCTGCCTGCCAGCGGGCAATCGGGGTCAGCCCGGCATTGTAGGCGGCCATGACCTTGGGCAACAGGCCCTGGGTGCCCGGCGCATCGCGCAGCATCTGCAAATGGCGCTGGCCGAATGCGAGGTTGATTTCGGGCTTCTGGAGATCGCTGGGATTGCCGGAAACGCCCAGCGCTCCCGCATGATCGCGCGCCGCTGCGGGCATGATCTGCATCAGCCCGCGCGCCCCAGCCGGGCTGACCGCCTTGGTCCGAAACACGGATTCCTGCAGCGCATGGGCATAGACCAGCGCCGGATCGACCTGCCAGTTGTTCGCCGGGGTCCACTTGGGTGTCGGGAAGCGCGCTGCCGGCTCCGGGCGGCCGCCGACCGGCGTGTTATAGGCCATCCAGAGCTGGGTCGATGGCAGGCCCAGGTCGCGCGCCAGCCGGGTCAGCGGCTGGTATTCGCTCGCCGGGCCAAGCCGCGCCTGATATCGAAGCACTTCGTCCGCCAGATCGTCGCGGCCAATCTCGGCCAGGCCGACGGCGGTGCGGATGTTCGGCTCATCGCGCAGCTTTTGCCAGTCCGCCTGGGTAAAGTCCGGCGCGGCGTGGGTTTGCGGCAAGGCCAGGCCCAATTGCTCGGCGGCGAGCATGCCATAAAGCGTCTCGTCCATCCGCGCCGCGGCCTTGAGCGCGGCAGAGGCCCTTTCCGGCTGGCGACACCGCACGGCCGCGCGGCTTTGCCAATAATACGCGGCGGCGGTCAGTTCGCTGTTTTGCGAGGCGCTGGCGGTCTTCGCAAAGGCATCGCCTGCGCCAATGCAATCGCTGATCCGCCAGGCGGCCAGGCCCGCGGTCCACCAGCCTTCGGCCACCCACGGGCCGGCACCGTCCTGCACCGTCTGGGCGAGCGCATAGGCCGAGGCATCATCGTTTTCGATGTAATAGGACCAGGCGATCTTGGCGCGCCATTCGGCCCGTGCGCCGGGGGATAGCTGGGTGTCGATCCCGTCGAGCAGCGCCTTGGCCCCGGCCGGATTGTCAGCCTTGATGCTGGAATTGATCGCTGCGGCAACCGCTGCGGGCATGGTGCCATCGTTGGTATCGCGCGGGCGAATCCGTTTGGCCCGGGTCGGCAGGCTGACCAGAGCGCCGGCCTGCGGCAGCGGCGGCAGCACGGTGGCGCCGCGCTTTTGCGCCAGCAGGCTGATCTGTTCCACCTGCGGCAGGGTCGATCCCTTGGCCAGCCAGGCGTTCAGGGCATCAAGCTCGATCTTGGGAGAGGTCGGGGCCAGGAAATATTCGGCCAGAGCCACCTGATGCAGCGGGCCATCGGGCCGCTGGGCAAACATGTCCTGCACCTTGGCCCAATCGGCCCGATCAATCGCGCTGAACAGGTCACGGTAATAGGTCCGGTCATCCTGGCTCAGCAGGCTGGGCACATTGCTGCGGTCGGCCCGATTGCGGAAGTAATCGACCGCCGCGCTGTTCGCCTGCGCCGGCACGGCAAAGGCAGCAAGGCTGCCCGCCAGGCCAAAAGCCAGTAGTGCTTTAGCAGTCGTGCGCTTCACGCCAGTGCTTATCCCGTCCAGTCCAGCCAGGCTTGCCACAGCCCGGCCTTGCTCCGCGGCCGGCCGGCCAGATTGGCCAGTCCCGGCGCTATCAACAGCGGAATAGTGACGCTCTCATGGTTAAAATGACGCAAAGGTTCAGCGGTTTTCGTTGGATCGTGGCCAAGCAGCGGCGAGATGTGCCGTCCGAACACCAGCAGCCGCTGCGGCCGCGCCAGCGCAATATGGTGGCGCACCACTTCACCCAGCCCGGCCGCGTCCAGCCCTGCCCAGTCGGGCAGGGGCATGTGCCGCGGCAGACAGGCGGCAATGTAAACCGCATCGGGGCCGATCCCCATGGCCGCGAACATGGCTTGCAGCAGCCGTCCTTGCGGGCCGGACAGCAGGACCTCGGTATCCTCAGCCTCGGGGTGATCGACCAGCACCATCAGTGCTGCACCTTCAACCCCGCGCGGAGCGACCCGCCCGGTCACATGGCCGCCATCCAATGAAGGCTCGCTCAGCCACCATTGCTGGAACGCCGCGAGCGTCGCGGGCAGGGCATCGAGCCCGGCCAGCCGTTCGACCACCGGCACCTTGGCAACAGGTGCGACAGGTACAGATCGGGGCGGTTCGCGCCGTTCCTCCACCGCTTCGGCGGCGGCGGGTTCCGTCAGCCAGGTGCGCGGATCATCGGAAAAGGCATGGTCGACGCCCGCTTCACGCCACCAGTCAAGCACGGCGGCAAGTGCAGCGGCGGGGTCGATGGCCGGGTCAGTTTGTGCGGGATTGCTCACAATTGCGGTCTTGACCTGCCGCAAGCCAGCTTTCAAGGCTTAACCCAACGATTAACCCGAACAGGTGGACCATGAGCGAACGCGAATCCATGCCCTATGACGTCGTCATCGTTGGCGGCGGCCCGGCCGGCCTCGGGGCGGCGATCCGGCTGAAGCAGGTAAATCCTGAGCTTTCGGTCTGCATCCTGGAAAAGGGCAGCGAAGTTGGCGCGCACATTCTGTCGGGCGCGGTGGTCGATCCGAAGGCGCTGGATGAACTGCTGCCCAACTGGCGCGAAGACGGCTGCCCGATGGCCGAAACCCCGGTTACCGATAACTGGCACTGGGTGCTCAGCAAGAACGGCAAGTTCGACGTGCCGCACTGGCCGATGCCGCCGTTCATGTCGAACAAGGGCAATTACACCGGTTCGCTGGGCAACCTCTGCCGCTGGCTGGCGGGCAAGGCGGAAGAACTGGGCGTGGAAATCTTCCCCGGCTTCCCGGCCGCCGAAGTGCTGTATAACGAAGATGGTTCGGTCAAGGGTGTCGCCACCCAGGACATGGGCGTGGCCAAGGACGGCAGCCACAAGGGCGATTACCAGCCCGGCATGGAACTGCACGCCAAGTACACCTTCTTTGCCGAAGGGGCGCGCGGGCACCTCACCAAGACGCTCAAGGCGCAGTTCGATCTCGAAGCCAACTGCGAACCGCAGGTCTATGGCATCGGCATCAAGGAGCTGTGGGATATCGATCCGGCCAAGCACGTGCCGGGCCGCGTGCTGCACACCCAGGGCTGGCCGCTCACCGAAAGCGATAGCTGGGGCGGCGGTTTCCTGTATCACCAGGCCAACAACCAAGTCGCGCTCGGCTTCGTCACCGCGCTCGATTACAAGAATCCCTACGTCTACCCGTTTGAGGAATTCCAACGCTGGAAGCAGCACCCGGAAATCCGCGCGATCCTCGAGGGCGGCCGCCGCGTTTCCTATGGTGCACGCGCGATCAACGAAGGTGGCTGGCAGTCGGTACCCAAGCTTGATTTCCCGGGCGGCGTGCTGATCGGCTGCTCGGCTGGCTTCGTCAACGTGCCGCGCATCAAGGGCAGCCACACCGCGATGAAGAGCGGGATGCTCGCCGCCGAAGCCGCCGCTGCCGCTATCGCTGCGGGCCGTGAACACGATTCGATGGCCGAATACGATGCCGCCGTCCGCGAAAGCTGGATCGCCAAGGAACTGAAGCTGGTCCAGAACGCCGAACCGATGGTCGCCAAGTT
>JBEEIN010000166.1:0-4116 GCA_041169825.1 Pseudomonadota bacterium | reverse complement strand
GTTCGGACGTCAAGCTGCGCGCTTCGTACAGCCACACGATTACCCGCCCGGATTACACCAGCATGCAGGGTGGCATTACCGTCAACCAGCCGCTGCGTCCGGGCGGTGGCAGCACTGCCGGCAGCGGCAACCCGGGTCTGTTCCCCTACAAGTCGAAGAACATCGATATCTCGGCTGAATGGTACTATGGCAACGCAAGCTATGTTTCGGTTGGTTACTTCAACAAAAAGGTCAGCAACTTCATTGCCAACTCCACGGTCCAGGGTCCGCTATTCAACCTGACCAACCCTGCCACCGGCGCCGCAGTCCAGGCGGCCCGGACGGCGCTGGGCGGGAACCCGGGCTTTGCCGCGATCCTCGCCTACCTGGCAGTGAACAACCCCAGCGTGGTAGAATTCAGCAACGGCGCACCGCGCGGCGTGCTGGGCCGGCCGAGCGATCCGGCGGTACAGTTCACCATTACCCGCCCGGGCAACAGCACCCAGGTGGCCAAGCTCAACGGCTGGGAATTCGCCATTCAGCACAGCTTCTGGGAAACCGGCTTTGGTGCGCAGCTGAACTACACGATCGTCAACAGCGATACGAAGTTTGACAACACGCTGCGCTACACCGCCACCCAGTTTGCAGTGAACGGGGTCAGCGACAGCGCCAACGCCGTGCTCTACTATGACAAGAACGGCTTCCAGGCCCGCGTTGCCTACAACTGGCGCGATGGTTTCCTGAGCGGCTACGGCTTCGATCCTTACTATATCGACGCCTATGGCCAGTTCGATGTCAGTGCGAGCTGGGAGTTCAAGAAGGGGATGACGGCCTTCGTCGAAGGCATCAACATCACCAAGGCGGACCGCCGAGGTCACATGCGTAATGACCAGACCGTATTCTTCGCGGCACCTGGTTATGCCCGTTACTCGGCGGGTCTGCGCTACACCTTCTGACGCCGAAGGCGTTTGGCAGAAAAAGGGGGAGCCGCGCCGCTTGTCGGGGCGGCTCCCTCGCTGCATGCTGACCCGGTGCTTGCAGCGTCCACGAGTTTGCTGAGGGAGATTGCCGCGTGACTACCCATCAGGTTCTCAATCCCGCCGATCATGGCGCCTTGCGGGTGCGAACCGAAGCCGGCGCGGAGCTTGGCGATGGCACCATGGCAACATTGGTTGTCCCAGCTGAATTCCGGCGGCTGGCCGCGGAATATCCCATCCTGTTTCGCTACGATACGGCGCAGCGAAGCTTCAGCGCCCTGGCGCTGTTGGGGTTCGAAGATGGCGAGAACCTGTTTGTCGAAGGCAGCCATTGGCAGGCATCGTGCCGCCCGTTGGCGATGGCAGTCCAGCCGTTCCTGGTAGGCCGCGCCCGCGATGGCGTAGGGCCTTCGCAAGTTCACGTCGACATGGCCCACCCGCGCATTGCCACCGGCGAGCAGGGCCTGCCAGTTTTCGATGCGGCCGGGCAACCAACGCCCTACCTTGAAGAGATTGCCGCAATGCTGGCGGCGCTTGACGAAGGCTATCGTGCCAGTGGCGATTTCTATGCAGCGCTTGATCGCTATGACCTGCTCGAACCCTTTTCCATGGACGTTACGCTCGATAGTGGGGTCAGCCATCGCCTGGTCGGCTATCATCTGGTCAACGAGGAAAAGCTGCGCGCGTTGGAACCGGGGGTACTCGCCGAACTTCACCGCGACGGACATCTTGAGCAAATCTATATGGCGCTCGCCTCGCTCGGCAATCTTGCCAAGCTGGTGCGCCGCAAAAGTCAACGCGTGAATGGTTGAACCGGACGCACATCTGGCCGCGCTGCCGCGGGTTGCAGAGGAACTGGTCCCGCGCGCTGCGCTCGACCAGCGCCTGACGGGGGCTGACCAGCCTTTCGTGGTGCGCGGAATTGCCAGTGACTGGCCACTGGTCCGCGCTGGCCTCGATGGCGCTGATGCGGCTCGTAACTACCTTGTTGAACACAGCCGCGATCGGTCCTTTGCTTCCAATATCGGCACCAGTGCCGGTGATGACCGCTTGTTCTACGATGCGGAGATGCGAATGAATTTTCGCATGGTCCAAGGCAGCCTGGCTGAATTCCTTGCGGCCATGGCAGTGGCAGAAGCTCAGGGCGATGCCCCCGTCCACTACCTCTCTTCCGTGGATATGCGCGACTTTTTCATCGGCCTGGCGGAAGAGAACGCTTTGCCGCTGGGTGAGCGCCGGCCGCTGGAATCGATCTGGATCGGCACCCGCACCCGGATCGCCGCGCACAATGATGTGCCCGATAACCTGGCGGTCTGCGCGGTCGGCAAGCGCCGTTTTACGCTGTTCCCGCCCGAGCAGTTCGCAAATCTCTATCCGGGACCGCTGGAAAACACGCCGGCAGGTCGCCCGGTCTCGATGGTCGATCTGCGCCAGCCCGATTTTGCGGCCTATCCCCGCTTTCGCGAGGCATTGGCCGCGGCGCAGGTGGCCGAACTGGAGCCGGGCGACGCGATCTTCATCCCATCGCTGTGGTGGCACCATGTCGAAGGGCTGGCGCCGTTCAATGTGCTGGTGAATTACTGGTGGCGCGATGCCCCGCATTTTCTGGGCAAACCGGAAGACGCCTTGTTCCATGCGATCCTGGCGCTGCGCGACCTGCCAGAGGCTGAACGGGCCCGCTGGCGCGAACTGTTCGATCACTATGTCTTTGCCAATGACGAAGCGGTGACCCAGCACCTGCCGCCAGCCGCGCGGGGTATCCTGGCACCGCTCACTGTCGAAACTGCCGGGCAGATCAAGGCCCATCTCTTGCGGAGTCTGTCACGATGAACCCGAACAAGAAACTTCGCGTCGTTGTTGCCGGCGGCGGAACGGCCGGCTGGATGACCGCCGCCGCTCTGGCCAGTACTTTAGGCGATTGCATCGACCTCACCCTGGTTGAATCCGAAGCCATCGGCACGATCGGGGTGGGCGAAAGCACGATCCCGCCTATGGTTCTGTTCAACCGGCTGCTTGGGATTGGTGAAGCGGACTTCATGCGGGCCACCCAGGCGACATTCAAGCTCGGGATTAAGTTCGAGAATTGGAAGGACGTGGGGCATTCCTACTTCCATTCGTTCGGCACCACTGGAAAGGATCATTGGTCTGCGGGCTTCCAGCATTTCTGGCTCCATGGCCTGACCCAGGGCCACCAGCATAGCTACGATGACTACTGCCTTGAGCTGAAGGCCGCGCTGGAAGGCAAGTTTGCGCACTTGCCTGATGACAAGATGAACTATGCCTACCAGCTCGATTCAGGCCTTTATGCAGCCTTCCTGCGCAAGCGAGCTGAGGGTGATGGCGCAGTGCGGATCGAAGGCAAGATCGCCGAGGTGGAGCTGGACGGCGAAAGCGGAAACATCGCCGCGTTGCGACTGGATGGTGATCGGCGGATCGAGGGCGACCTGTTCGTCGATTGCACCGGTTTCCGCGCGCTGCTGATCGAAGGTGCGCTCCATGCCGGATTCGATGATTGGACCGATTACCTGCCCTGCGATTCCGCGATTGCGGTGCAGACCGCCAGCGTTCGTCCGCCGGTACCCTATACCCGTGCGATTGCCCACGATGCCGGCTGGCAGTGGCGCATCCCGCTGCAACACCGCCAGGGCAACGGGATCGTTTATTGCAGCCGCTATCTGGATAAGGATGCCGCGCTGGAGCGGTTGCTCGGCACGGTTGAAGGGCAGGTCCTGACCCAGCCCAACTTCATCCGCTACACCACCGGCGCGCGGCGCAAGCAGTGGCACCGCAACTGCGTCGCCATCGGCCTGTCGGGCGGGTTCATGGAGCCGCTCGAATCGACCTCGATCCACCTGATCCAGCGCGCCGTGCTGCGGCTGATCCGGATGCTGCCGGGTGGCCCGGTCAGCGAACGCGACATTGCCGAGTTCAATGACCAGCAATTGACCGACATGGACCAGATCAGGGACTTCCTGATCCTCCACTACAAGGTGACGGAACGGCGCGATTCGCCGTTCTGGCGCCATTGTGCGGCGCTGCCGATGCCCGATAGCCTGGCCCAGAAGATCGAGCTGTTCCGGGAAACTGGCCGGGTCTTCCGCAAGAACGAAGAGCTGTTTGTTGAGAACAGCTGGGTCCAGGTTATGATGGGACAGGGGAT
>JBEEIN010000165.1:0-4699 GCA_041169825.1 Pseudomonadota bacterium | reverse complement strand
TGCACGGCGATCGAGGCTGGCATAGCTTCGATCGGTGCAAGGCCCGTTTCCTTCGAAAGCGCCACGACATATTCAGACACGTCGAAGCAGTGCTTGCTGAGCAGCTTCACTGCCTCGTTTTCTGGCTCGATCAGCGGCCATTCAAACTTGAGCATCAGCGCGCAGGACGTGGTTAGCGGGACAATGTCCCATCCCTGCTCGATCAGCGGCTGGAAAAAGGCGGAGATGCGCGTGGCGGCGCTGGCCACGGCTGGCAGATCGCCGTTCTCGAACTTCGGCATGGCGCAGCAATCAGGATATTCGACCCGCACCTGCACGCCATTGTGGGCCAGCACCTTGATCGCGGCTTCGCCGGGGGTGCCATCATTAAAGTTGTCGTGGCAGCCGGCGTAGAGCACGACCTTCTTGCCAAAAGCCGGACCATCCGGGTTCGGCTGCGGAATAATGCCGGCGGCCTTATTCACCAGTGGCACCTCGGCAAAGGCGGGCACGTGGGCGCGGCGATCGATCCCGAGGGTCGACTCCATCACGCCGCGAGTAAAGCTGTTGTCCTGATCGGTTGCCCAGTTGGCCAGCCCGGCCACCGCCGAGCCCAGCTTGCCGTTGCGCGTCATCTTGGCGAGTTCGCGGTCAGCCAGCTTGGTTTCGCCTTTGCGGTTCTCGATCGCGCGAGCGCGCAGCATCAGGTGCGGGAAATCCAGGTCAAAGCTGTGCGGCGGCACATAGGGGCATTTGGTCAGGAAGCACATGTCGCACAGCGTGCAGGCGTCAACGACCGCCTGGAGCTGCGGCTTGGTCAGGTCCTCAACCTCCTCGTTCGGGCTCTCGTCAATCGAGTCGAACAGGATCGGAAAGCTGTCGCACAGGTTGAAGCAGCGGCGGCAGCCATGACAGATGTCATAGACGCGGCGCAGCTCGGCATCGAGCGCGGCTTCATCATACCATGCTTCGTCCTGCCACGGGATGTTGTGGCGGATCGGCGCCTCAAGGCTGCCTTCCATAGCGAGAACCCCTGTGTTCGGTATTCTGGAATCAAACGCCGCCCCGGGACGGTCCCGGGACGGCGCTCATAAATCACGCGTCGGCGAGCAGGCCGTCGAGCGTCTTCTGGAACTTGCCGGCGTGGCTCTTTTCAGCCTTCGCCAGGGTTTCGAACCAGTCAGCAATTTCATCGAAACCTTCGTCGCGGGCGGTCTTGGCCATGCCTGGGTACATGTCAGTGTACTCGTGGGTTTCGCCGGCGATCGAAGCCTTCAGGTTGGCAACGGTATCACCGATCGGTTCGCCGGTGGCCGGGTCGCCGCACTCTTCGAGGTATTCGAGGTGGCCGTGGGCGTGGCCGGTTTCGCCTTCCGCAGTCGAGCGGAACACGGCGGCAACGTCGTTGTGACCTTCGATGTCAGCCTTCTGTGCGAAGTACAGGTAACGGCGGTTCGCCTGGCTTTCGCCAGCGAATGCAGCCTTGAGGTTTTCCTCGGTCTTCGAGCCCTTGAGTCCCATGTTGTGTCTCCTTTGGCGGGGAATCGTGACTATTGCGCAATGCGCAATCGGCTCCCTTAATGCCAAAGGAAATTTCCGCGGCCAGTAATCGACAAACCCGATCAACTTAATGCGAACAATTCGCAAAATTGGATTAGGCTGAAAAACTACCGGCGCGGCATCAGCTCGAGCGTGGAGGCAACCAGGGCCTCGGTTCCGGCAGCGATCACCTTGTCGGCCTCGGGAGCCCAGAACGGACTGTGCAGGCCAGGCAATTGCTTGCCCTCTTTCGCAGCCGCTTCCATTTCGGCGGCGGATCGCCCGCCAATCCACAGGATCAGCGATTGGGTGTTTGGCCCGGCAGCGCGCGCGATTTCGCCAAAGTCCTCGCCCGCCATCGACGGTTGCGGACTGGCCACCCGATCGGCGCCAAACCGCTTGGTCAGGACACCGCGCATCCGCTCGGCCAGTTCAGGCGTGTTCCAGGTCGCGCGGGCATAGGGCTCGGCAATCTTAATAACCGGCATCCGGTCTTCAGGGAGCCCAGAGGCCATGGCTTCGGCCCGAGCGATCCGCTTGATCCCGTCAAGCAACAGCTTGCGCGAGCTGTCAGAATAGGACCGCACGGTCAGTTGCAGCTTCACCTCGTCGGAGATGATGTTGTGCTTGGCCCCGCCATGGATTGCACCGACCGTGACAACGCTGGCTTCAAACGGATTGCTTTCGCGGCTGACCAGCGTCTGGAGCCGCATCACAATCGCGCTGGCCAGCACGATCGGATCCTTGGTGGTGTGCGGATAGGCCCCGTGCCCGCCCAGCCCCTTAACCGTGATGTCGACTGAATCGGCATTGGCCAAGGCAAAGCCGGCCTTCACCCCAACCACGCCCGAAGCGAGTTCGGCGCTGTCATGAAAGGCAATGGCGTAGTCCGGCTTGGGAAACCGGGTAAGCAACCCATCCTTGAGCATTTCCAGCGCGCCCAGGTTAATCTCTTCGGCCGGCTGCCCAATCATCACCAGGGTGCCCGACCACTTGCTCTTGTTGGCGGCAAGCACGCGGGCAGCGCCAATCCAACCGGTCATGTGGGTATCGTGGCCGCAGGCGTGCATGATCCCGCTTTCGACACCGGCAGTGGAAACGCCTCGCGCCTTAGAGGCATAGGCCAGTCCCGTCTGCTCCTCGACCGGCAAGGCATCCATATCGGCGCGGACCAGCACCACCGGGCCTGGGCCATTCCGCATGACGGCAACCAGGCCGGTCTTGCCAACGCCTTCGGTTACTTCAAATCCGGCCTTGCGCGCGGCATCGGCCATGATCTTGGCGGAACGAACCTCCTGAAAGCTCAATTCCGGGTTCTGGTGAAGATCGCGATAGATCGCCATCAGCGACGGCATTTCGCTTTGGACCTGTGCGCGGATGGGGTCGCTTTGCGCCGCAGCGGGCGCTCCGGCGAGAGCGGCAAGGATCAGGGCGAATGCGGCTGGGCGCGAAACGATTTTGGTCATGGCGAACAGGACCTAGCCAGCCCGGCCCAATGCAGCAAGCAAAGAGCTATTCGCTCATTCACAGGACTGTTTTCAATTTGGCTTAAAGGGTGTCAGCCCGGCCGATTTTGGGCCAGCAAAGCAGACCCGTTTGGGCTGCTTGCCGGAAATGGTGCCCCTGGCCCGACTCGAACGGGCACGTCTTGCGACAAACGATTTTGAGTCGTTCGCGTCTACCATTCCGCCACAGGGGCTCCTGCAACGCCGCGCGGCTTAGCCGCGCGGCCTCGCGGGTTCAAGTGATCCGTTAAATTCGATCAGGCTTTTAGTGCGCCGACCAGCGCCTTGTGCAGCTTTGAATGCAGCGAGTCATTGGCGGCAAGGACCTGGGTGTCGCAGACGGGCTGCGAAACGCCACGCCAATCAGAGACAAAACCGCCAGCTTCGCGCACCAACAGGCACCCGGCAGCGGTATCCCAGGGGGACAGTCCGCTTTCCCAGAACCCGTCATAGCGACCGGCAGCAACCCAGGCGAGATCCAGCGATGCCGCCCCGAACCGGCGGATGCCGGCTACCTGCGGTGCCAGCGCGGCATAGATTCGGGTCCATTCAACGCTGTCACCCCGCCCGGCGAAGGGAATGCCGGTGGCGATCAGGCTTTCATCGAGATAACGGCGCGACGACACGCGCAGACGGCGATCCTGCAGCCAGGCCCCGCGGGCCTTTTCAGCCCAGAAGCTCTCATCCGTGACCGGCTGGTAAACCAGCGCTGCGGTCACTTCGCCCCAGCCCTTCCCGTCAAGCCGCGGTTCCTGCACGGCGATCGAGATCGCGAAGTGCGGGATGCCGTGAAGGAAGTTGCTGGTCCCGTCGAGCGGATCGATGATGAAGCGGGGCTTGCCCTCTTCACCGGCAATCTCGCCGCCCTCTTCCATCAGGAAGCCCCAGCCCGGGCGCGCCGCGCGCAGTTCGTCCCACAGGGTGCGTTCGGCATGCTGATCGGCCTTGGACACGAAGTCCGCCGGGCCCTTGCGGCTGACCTGGAGGTGTTCGACCTCGCCAAAGTCACGCCGCAGGCGGCCACCCGCCTTGCGGGCGGCCTTTTCCATCACGCGCATCAGGCCGGAAATGGCTGCCATGATTGGTTCAGCCCGCCTTGCCGACGTAGGTGCGTTCGTAAACGTCAACCACGATGCGCGTGCCGCTTTCGATGTGCGGCGGCACCATTACGCGCACACCGTTGTCAAGGATCGCCGGCTTGTAGCTTGACGAAGCGGTCTGCCCCTTCACCACGGCATCGGCCTCAACAATGGTCGCCTCGACCTGTTCCGGCAGCTGGACCGAGATCGGACGCTCGTCATACATTTCCAGCAGCACGGTCATGCCGTCCTGCAGGAATGCAGCGGCATCGCCCAGTAGGTCCGATGGCAGCGTGATCTGGTCATAGGTTTCAACATCCATGAACACCAGATCATCGCCCTCAGCATAAAGGAACTGGAAGTCCTTCGTATCCAGGCGAACGCGCTCGATGGTGTCCTGGCTGCGGAAGCGGACGTTGGTCTTGCGGCCGTCGATCAGGTTCTTCATCTCGACCTGCATGAAGGCACCGCCCTTGCCCGGCTGGGTGTGCTGGGTCTTGGCAACCTTCCAGATGCCCTTTTCGTATTCGAGAATGTTACCGGGACGGATGTCCACGCCGCTGATCTTGGCCATAACGCCTGCCTTGCTGGATTGAG
>JBEEIN010000164.1:0-12254 GCA_041169825.1 Pseudomonadota bacterium | reverse complement strand
TTGGCATAGCCGACCGCACCCAATGCCATGGCGGGAAGCGTGATCCCCAGCGCCCACTTCTGCCACCGCTTCATCCCGCTCCTCCCACTTTGCCTTTAGGTCAGACGAGCCCCAGTCTCGCAAGATCGGCGGCGATATGGCCTGGCAGCACCTCGCCGCTATCTTCCCCACTGCCCAGATCACGCGGGGCATCTGCATCCTCAAGATAACGCCAGCCCTGGTGGGCGCGTTTGGGGCGCGGCACCACGTCGATCAGCTTGGCAGCGATGACGATATTGGTGCGGCCGCCGTCAGCCTCTTCAAAGCGCAGGATCGGGCTGCGCATCACCAGCTGATGCTTGAAGATCCAGAAGAGCGAGCCACCGGGAACTATCTCCTCATGGCGCTTCGGCAGATAGCGGGTGGTCAGGCGGGCTTCCGCGCCGCGCGTGGCGAACCAGCTGCGAATTTCGTCGAGCGATTGGGCGCCATAGGCCACTTTGGTCAGGTGCAGCGGCATCAGGCCAGTCCGCTGAGTACGGCCAGACCAAGGAATGAGAAGAAGCCCATCACGTCCGTCGCCATAGTCACGAACACGGCAGACGAGACTGCCGGGTCGATTTTCAGCCGGTCCAGTGTCACCGGCACAAGGATACCGGCAAGCCCGGCAATCAGGTTGTTGATCAGCATCGCCGTGGCGATCACGGCACCCAGCAAGGGGTTGCTGAAGATCACACCCACGCCCGTGCCGATCAGCACGCCCAAGGCCAGCCCATTGGCCGAAGCGATGCTGAATTCACGCGCAATCATGCGCCAGGTATTGGAACTGGTCAGCTGGTTGGTGGCCAATGCGCGGACAATCACCGCCAGTGTTTGCGTTCCGGCGTTGCCGCCCATGCCCGACACGATCGGCATTAGCACGGCCAGTAGGGCGAACTTGGCGATTGCGCCTTGGAACAGCCCAACCACGCTCGCCGCGATGATGGCCGTGCCAAGATTGACCACCAACCAGGTCAGGCGGGTGCGGATGGTGGTCTGGATCGGCTCGTTGATGTCGCCATCACCGGCGCCGGACAGCAGCAGGACGTCTTCGCCGGCTTCTTCCTGAATAATGTGGACCACGTCGTCGACCGTGATCTGGCCAACAAGGCGTCCGTCCGGATCGACCACCGCGGCCGAAATCAGCGCATACTTCTGGAACCGCAGCGCCACCTCTTCCTGGTCCATCGTGACCGGAATCAGGGTCTGGTCGCGCTGCATCACGTCAGTTAGCGCGATCGAGCGCGGGGTGCGCAAGATCCAGCTGAGCGCGCAAGTGCCAACCGGGTGGAACCGCGCATCGACGATGAACACTTCCCAGAATTCGTTGGCCAGTTCGCCGGATTCGCGCAGAAAATCGATCAGGTCGCCCACGGTCATATGCTCTGGCACCGCGACGAAATCGCGGCTCATCAAGCGACCGGCGGACTCTTCCGGGTAAGACAGGGCCGTCTCGATCGCGGCGCGATCTTCCGGCTCCATTTCTGCGAGGACGGCCTGCTGGTCTTCCTCGTCGAGGTCTTCCAGCATCGCGACAGCATCGTCGGTGTCGAGCTGTTCGGCGATGTCCGCCACGGTCTCGGCCGGGAGCTGTTCGACGATATCCTCGCGGACATAGTCATTGAGCTCGGCGTAGACCTCGCTGCCCATCAGGTCGCTGATCGCCAGGGCCAGGGCTGGGCGGTCATCGGAATCGAGCAGTTCGAACAGGTCGGCGATGTCGGCCGGATGCAGCCCTTCGACCATGCCATAGACCGCGTCGTTCTCGCCCGCTTCCAGACTGTCGCGCACGCGGCGGACAAATTCCGGCTTCAGGGTGTTTTCAGCGTCCAGGCTCTCGCTTTCGTGCACAGTTTCGGCCGCGAGCGCGGCGCTTTCGTGCAGGTCGGGGTCGAGCTTGTCCATGGTCATGACCCGGCCGGTCTAGGCGGGTTACCGGCTTTTGCAACCCGGCTCCCGGCTTGAGGCGTGACTTTGTCCCACGCGGCCTTATATCGGCTGCGAAAACCTAGTGGAGATTACCATGGCTGAAACCCTCACCCTCTCGCTCGATAGCGGCGATGTCGTGATCAAGCTGCGCCCGGACCTGGCCCCGGGCCACGTTGCCCGGATTGTCGAGCTGGCCCAGGAAGGCTTTTATGACGGGGTGAAGTTTCACCGCGTGATCCCCGGCTTCATGGCACAGGGCGGCTGCCCCAACGGCACCGGCATGGGCGGCTCGGACAAGCCCGACCTGCAGGCCGAATTCAACAATGAACCGCACGTGCGCGGCGTTTGCTCGATGGCCCGCACCAGCTATCCGCACTCGGCCAACAGCCAGTTCTTCATCTGCTTTGACGATGCCACCTTCCTTGATCGCCAGTACACTGTCTGGGGTCAGGTGATCGAAGGCATGGAGCACGTTGATGCCCTGCCCAAGGGCGAACCGCCGGCAAACCCGGGGGTGATCCGCAAGGCGACTGTCGCCTAAGTCGCAGGCTTCGGTGCCGGCGGATCGGCGATCCGCCGCGCGCTAATGATTTTAATCGGCGGTTCCAGCAACTGGCCTTTAACCGGCCCTTCGCCCTTAGTCGGCGAGATGGGCGATTCCCAAATCTTCCGCACCACATCCATTCCGGCAGCGACACGGCCAAAGGCGGCAAAGCCAGCCTGGGCATCAGGATCGCTTGCTTTGGGATCGGCATCGAGGCTGGTCAGGTCTGACAGCATTATCGACCAGTCCGCCGTGGCCGTGCCCGGCGCCAACCTTGCCATCGAGATCGTTCCCGCCTTGTGGCTCAGTCCAGTCTGGCTGGTCGGTTCGTGCACGATTGGCTTCAGCACTTTCAGCGGATGGCCTTGCAGCCCCGCCTGGATCAGCCCGTTCGGCTGGTCGCCCCAGGCCAATCGCAACGAGCGGTAGAAGCTGATCCCATCGAACTTCTTCAGATCGACGTAGCGAACGAAGTTCTGCGTCGTGATCGGAGCACGCTTGTTGTCGAGTTCCAGCTCGATCGTGCCCAGTTCCGTAATCAGCGCCACGCGCACGGTGTCACCCAGCGGAGCTGGCGGGGGTGCGGGCTTTGTGGCCACTGGGCGCTTCGCAACCTGCCGCTTCGGCGGCGCAGCCGCAGCCAGCACAAACAAGGCGGGGATGGCGAGTAGGGCGAATCGACGGTTCATCCGTCGATCCTGCCCGATCACAGCCCTGTTTTCACCACCCAGTCGTGGAAGATCCGCACGGCGCGGATGTCCAGCGCGTGGGGCTTGCAGACGAACCAGTAGGAATAGGGGCTCTTCACCTCGATATCGAACAGGCTGGCCAGGCGGGTGTCCTGTGCCCGATCGAAGTGGGCATCGTGCATGATCGCTATGCCCAGGCCTTGGGCTGCCGCCTCGAGGATCAGCTGACCGGAATCGTAATGGTCAATCGCCGCCGGTTCGAGGTCGGGCAGATCGATTGCCTGTTTCCAGGCGATAAAGCTGTCGGGCAGCTCGGTGTGAATCAGGAATGTCTGGCGCGACAGCACGTCGCGGTCGGGCGTCGGTCCGATTTCTGCTGCGAGCGCCTTCGAGGTGATCGCATAGACCTTGTTGTGATCCAGTTGGACCGCGTGGAACGAGGGGTCCGGCTGCGGCGAGAGGATGAAGGCAGCATCGAGTGTGTCACCGACCCGGTGATCCAGATGCGGGCTGGTATCGAAATCGATGTGCAGACGCGGTTGGGCCTTGCGCAATTCGGGCAGTCGCGGAA
The DNA here is from genome assembly GCA_041169825.1 of Pseudomonadota bacterium. Lineage (GTDB taxonomy): Bacteria > Pseudomonadota > Alphaproteobacteria > Sphingomonadales > Sphingomonadaceae > Novosphingobium. The sequence goes on along the minus strand of JBEEIN010000164.1, from coordinate 8,503 downwards.
ACAGCCGCTGACTGCCGAACAACGGCAGCACGCCAAGCCGCAGGCGCAGCACGCGGCTATCCTCTACCTGGCCTTCAACGGCTGCTGCCAGCTCATCAAACTTGGGTGCAACAGCGTTGTAAAAGGTGTTGCCGTCATCGGTCAGCTTCATTGACTGGTGCTGGCGGGTGAACAGCCGCTTGCCAATGAAGTCTTCGAGTGCCGAGACCCGGCGCGACAGGGCCGAAGGGCTTAGGCCAAGCTCATCGGCCGCAGCTCGGGCAGAACCAAGGCGGACAATCCGCACAAACGCTTCAATCGCGCGCAGAGGGGGCAGACGGCGGATGGCCACGGATTACTCTTCGGGTTCGTCCTGGGGAGAGGGCGGATGCAGGCGTAGACGGGTAACATGCTTTTCGTTGCCTGCAATGACTTCCAGACGCCATCCGCTCGGATGCTCCAGGATTGCCCCCACCTGCGGCACGGCTTCGGCGAGCAGGAAGGCCAGACCGCCCAGCGTGTCGACGTCTTCCTCAACTTCGGCCAGACGCGGGTCGATCGCATCGGCCACGTCGTCCAGTTCGGCGCGCGCATCGGCTTCCCACATGCCGCTTTCCAGCGGCACAAGCAGCGCCTCGGGCGCGTCGTCGTGCTCGTCCTCAATCTCGCCGACGATCTCTTCGACCAGATCCTCGAAGGTAATGATTCCATCGGTGCCGGAATATTCGTCGATCACCACGGCGAGATGGACGCGGCTGGCGCGCATGTCATTCAGCACGTCCAGCGCGCCGCGTGCCTGCGGTACGTAAAGCGGCTGGCGCAGCAGGCTGGTCCAATCCTTTGGCGATTTTCCGCCCGCGAGAAATTTGAACACATCCTTGATCAGGACCATCCCCACGATTTCGTCCAGGCTATCGCGGTAGACTGGCATCCGCGAATGCCCGTGTTCGGCAAAGGCACTGACGACTTCTTCCCAAGTCGCGGTGTCTGGCACGGCGACAATTTCGCCGCGCGGAATGGCGACGTCATCGGCATCGTGCTCGCTGAAATGCAGCAGGTTGCGCAGCATCTCGCGCTCAAGCGCAGACAGATCGCCATTGCCAGGGCGATCATCGCCACCCTCGTGATCGTCGATCGCCTCTTCAAGCTGGGCGCGCAGCGATTGCTCAACGCCGTCGACCCGGTCGAACCAGCGTTTGATCGCGCGCCAGGTAAAGCGCCTACTCTCTCCGTCTCCGGATGGGCCGTCGGCCATGGTACTCATCAATCCCCTATTGGCGATCCGTTAGCTGGCTCGCGATCGCCATATGGGTCGCCAATGCCCATCAGCGCAAGGGCCTTGATTTCCAGCGCTTCCATCGCTGCGGCTTCTTCATCTGAGTGAACATGGTCATGCCCTGCCAGGTGGAGCAGGCCATGGACAACCAGATGGGCCGCATGGTGTTCCAGCGGCACGCCCTTGTCCGCCGCTTCGCGGGCACAGGTTTCAAGCGCCAGGGCGATGTCCCCGAGCAGTTCAGGCGGGCCGTCCTGCGGCAATGCCAGCAGATCTTCGCGCGCGAGCATCGGGAACGACAGGACGTTGGTGGGCTGGTCCTTGCCGCGCCATTCGCGGTTCAGCACGTGGACTTCGGCATCGTCGGAGAACAGCAGGCTGGCTGAAAGGCGTGCGTTGGCCAGTTCGGGGGCGACATGACACAACGCAGCGACGGCGCGCGTGGCCACGGCTTCCCAGTCAATGGCATGCGGCCAGGCGGCCTCGATCTCGATTTCCAGTTCCACTAGCACCCCCATGCCGCGGGATGCGCTTCAAGTCGAGCCTTGCGGCAGTTAGCCGTGCTGCCCCTCATAGGCATCAACGATCCGCCCAACGATCGGGTGGCGTACCACGTCAGCGCTGGTGAAGCGGGTGACGGCGATGCCCTCAATGCCCTCTAGCCGGGTGACGGCATCGTTCAGTCCGCTCATCTGCGGGCCGCCAGGGATGTCGACCTGGTTGGGGTCACCACAGATGACCATCCGACTGTTTTGGCCAAAGCGGGTCAGGAACATCTTCATCTGCGCCGGTGTGGTGTTCTGGGCTTCGTCAAGGATCACGAAGGCTTCGGCCAGGGTGCGGCCGCGCATGAAGGCGATCGGCGCGATCTCAATCTCGCCGCTGGCGATGCGCCGCTCAACCTGCTCTGGCGGCATGCAATCGTAGAGCGCATCGTAAAGCGGGCGCAGATAGGGATCGACCTTGTCCTTCATGTCACCCGGCAGGAAGCCGAGCCGTTCCCCAGCCTCAACCGCCGGGCGGCTGAGGATCAGACGCTGGACCGATCCGGTGATCAATTGGCTGACGGCCTGGGCCACGGCGACATAGGTCTTGCCGGTCCCCGCCGGGCCCAAAGCGAAGATGATGTCGCGGCTGGCCAGGGCCTTCATATATTCGATTTGCGTCGCGCTGCGGGGGACGATCGTTTTCTTGCGGGTGCGGATCATCACCGATGGCGCACCGTCATTGCCTGTCACAATGCCTTCCAAGGTTGGTTCGGCTGACATCATGATGATCGACTCCACCGCACCGGCATCCAGATCCTGGCCGCTCATCAGCCGCTGGTGCATCGCGCGCAATACATCCCGGGCGCGGCCCACGCTGTCTTCCGGTCCTTCAATCTGAACGCGATTGCCACGGGCGGAAATGAACACGCCCAGGCGGTTTTCGATCTGTACCAGGTTGGCGTCGAACTGCCCGAACAGCGCCCCCAGGATTGTGGCCTCGTCAAAATCCATCTCCGTGCGAGCGCGACGGGGCTGGATGCGGGTTTGCCCGAAGACATCGCGGTCTTCTTGGGCGCGGGCAGGTTTGCGAGCCATAGAGAGGGCAGGGCGCTCCTTTCAGTGCAGCCGGAATGGCTGATTCGAAGCTTAGGCGCAGCGGTGCCGCGCGCAAGCGACAAGGCCGTTACAGTTGGTGGAAAAACCGGTCAGGCTGCAGCGGGTTCCAGCAACCGGGCTGAGAGCGAGTTCGGCCCAGCCTCGGTCAGTTCAACTTCAACCAGATCCCCGATGGCCGCTTCACCGATAAAGTGCACCGATTGCAGCCAGGGCGATTTGCCCAGCCATTGGCCAGCATGCCGCCCTTCGCGTTCGACCAGCACGGTGCAACGCTTGCCGACCGAAGCCTGGTTGAAGGCGAGCTGGCTGGCATTGAGAGCCGCCTGAAGGCGTTGCAAGCGCTCATCCATCACGGCAGCAGGGATCTGGTCAGCCATCGTCGCCGCTGGGGTGCCGGGGCGGGGTGAATACTTGAAGCTGAAGCATTGGGCATAACCAACCCGCTCGACCAGCCGTAGTGTATCCTCGAACTCGGCATCGGTCTCGCCCGGGAAGCCAACAATGAAATCGCCCGACAGGGCAATGTCGGGCCGGGCAGCACGGACCTGATCAAGGACGCGCAGATAGCTCTCAGCCGTGTGGCTGCGGTTCATCGCCTTGAGCACGCGGTCGTTTCCGGCCTGGACCGGCAGGTGCAGGAACGGCATCAACTGCGGCACATCGCGGTGCGCGGCGATCAACCCGTCGGTCATGTCATTCGGGTGGCTGGTGGTATAGCGGATCCGAGCCAGACCGGGGATTACCGCCAAGGCCTCGATCAGCTTTTCGAGCCCGCGATTGCTCTCATCCCGCCAAGCGTTGACGTTTTGGCCAAGCAGGGTCAGTTCGCGCGCACCGGCGTCGACCAGCCGCTTCGCCTCGTTGACAAGATCGGCGAAGGGCCGGGAAACTTCGGCGCCGCGGGTATAGGGGACAACGCAATAGGTGCAGAATTTGTCGCACCCTTCCTGCACGGTCAGGAAAGCGCTGGGGCCAACCTTGCGCCGGGCCGGCAAGGCGTCAAACTTGGTTTCGGCCGGCATGTCGGTATCGACTGCGCGACGGCCCTCGACTGCCTCTGCAATCATTCCGGGCAGGCGGTGATAGGCTTGTGGGCCCACGACCATGCTGACAGCGGGAGCGCGCTTCATGATTTCCTCGCCCTCGGCCTGGGCAACACAGCCGGCAACTGCGATCAGCGGGCTGGTGCCATCCTCGCGGCGTAGCCGGCCGATGTCGGAATAGACCTTCTCCGCGGCTTTTTCGCGGATATGGCAGGTGTTCAGGACAACCAGATCGGCTTCTTCGCCCTCGGGCGCGGGAACGATGCCCTGTTCACCCAGCAGTTCGGCCATCCGTTCGCCGTCATAGACGTTCATCTGGCAGCCGAAGCTTTTGACCCGATAGGTCCGTGGGGGCGCGATTGGGGGCATGGCTGGCGCCGATACGCCAATCGGGACGACTTTTGAAGGGCTATCCGTTAAGCCGCGCCAGGATTGCCTCGCGCGCCGAGTGGGCGATCGTCTTGCGATTGGTGAGCGCCTCGCCGCGCAGCACGGGCAGGAAGTGAACCGTCAGATCGATCGGCCGCCGCCGAGCCAGCAAGCGCAGGAAATTGTCCACCCCATGCTCTTCGCCCACCCAGGCGATCTCGGCAGCTTCCGGGCCAAAGTCGAGCAGGACGGGTTGGATGGCGATGCCATCGGGGAGTGGCTCCAAGGCGGAAAGAAGCGAGGATTTGAAGGGCAGCAACCCGGTGCCATCGCTGGTTGTCCCTTCCGGGAAGATGGTCAGGGCGCCGGTATCGCGCAGGGCGTTGCGGACATCTTCAACCTGACGGGCGACACTCTTGCGATCATGCCGTGCCACGAAAACCGTGTCGTTCATTTTGCAAAGCCACTGCAGCAGCGGCATCGAAGCCAGGCCATCGTGGCCCACAAAGGCACTGCCGGTCGTAGCGGCGATTGCGGGGATATCCAGCCAGGACACATGGTTTGAAAGCAGGAAGGCACCGCGATGGACCTTTTCGCCCCGCGTTCGCAGCCGCATTCCGGCAATTGCCCCGATCCCCGCCAGGAACAGCCTGGGAACCGGGTTGTGACGGGAAAACGGCTTCGCCAGGTAATAGGCCGTGACGCTGATCAACAGCCAGGTGAGCATGGCGACCAGCCGCAGACCAACACGAATCCAGCCTCCGACCGAAAGCTGGCGGGGCTGGCTAAGCGCAAATGCCATTAACGCTTACTGCCCCTCGCGGCCCAGCCGCACGCCATAGAGCTCCATCCGATGGTCAACCAGGCGATAGCCAAGCTTCTCAGCGATCTGGCGCTGGAGTGCTTCAAGCTCGGGGTCGACGAATTCGATTACCTTGCCGGTTTCGACATCGATCAGATGGTCATGGTGTGCTTCGGGCGCGGCCTCATAGCGAGCGCGGCCATCGCCAAAATCGTGGCGGTCAAGAATGCCTGCCTCTTCAAACAGGCGAACAGTACGATAAACCGTGGCGATAGAAATGCGCGGATCAACGGTAACCGCGCGCTCATGCAGTTTTTCAACGTCTGGGTGGTCGGTACTTTCAGACAGCACCTTGGCGATAACGCGCCGCTGCTCCGTGATGCGGAGGCCGCGTTCGGCACATAGCGCTTCGATATCGATCTGCTGATGCACGAAGGATTCCGTAAATGAAAAGTCCCGCCGGGTATGGACCTGGCGGGACGATTCTTCAACCGCGTGTGGCGGACTTATCCGGCCTCAGGCTTTCGCCTTGGGCTTGCGGCCGCGCTCCTGGCCGGGCTTGCGGCCCAGGCCGATCTTCTTGGCCAGTTCACGCCGCTTTTCAGCGTAATCCGGTGCGACCATCGGATAGTCCGCAGGAAGGTTCCAGCGGGCGCGATACTGTTCCGGGGTCATGTTGTAATGCGTCATCAGGTGGCGCTTGAGCATCTTGAGCTTAACGCCGTCTTCAAGGCAGACGATGTGATCGGGCTTAACCGAGGCGCGGATCGAAACAGCAGGCTTGAGAACTTCTTCCGCTACCGGCGCCATTGTCTGGCCCAGACCGGCGAGAGCGCCGTAGACCTTGTTGATCAAGGCCGGGACATCATCGACAGAAACGGGATTGTTACTGACATGGGCGGCGACAATATCCGATGTCAGAGTGATCAGCATTTCATTCAGATCAGCTTGCGGAATTTCCATGACCCGCATCCTTTCATGTGGCGACCGTTGGTTTTTGTTTGTTTTGGCGAGCTGTTAAACTGCCAACACCATGGCTACGCCTCTCATTTAAAAATCTCAAGCAGTTTCATGATTAAAACATGGTAGAATTGGTTGCAGATTGGAATGTGAATTTATTAGAGCACGCATCCAAAAGTAATTGCGTCAAGTCGAGCGCCAGTCGGCGTTCGATAGTAGTTCTTCCTTTGGCCGATCTCGGCGAAGCCGTTCTGCCGGTACAGATGGATTGCCGGGTTATCGCTGCGCATCTCTAGCAGCAGTTGCCGCGCACCCCGCATCTTTGCGTCGGCCTTGCAATCCCGCAGCAGTTGCTCGCCAATTCCGCGACGGCGAAACTGAGGCGCGACGGCGATCAGCAGCAGTTCTTCTTCTTCGAACCCGTACCGAGAAAGGGTGAACCCGGCTGGCTCGTCGATGACCTCGGCAATGCGGTAATGGCAATTGCCGACCAGCAGCGCATCCTCGACCTGGCGACGGCTCCAGGCTTCACCAAAAGCAGGGTCAAAGGCGGCCTGCATCACCGCCATGATGCTGTCGATGTCGTCAGTGGGGGCGATCATGCGACCGGCAGGCGGGCATCGGGCGCGCGGCCGTAAAGCGGCTGATCTGCTGGCCCGATAAGTTCCGCAGCAAGCAGGCCGAAATTCCGCGCATCCGGGTGGATTGGCAAGGCGCGCCCCTCGCCACGCAATCCGACAAGCGCCTCTGCCTGTGTGCCGGCGATCAGATTGTTCTTTGTCTGGGACGCGGCAAGCTGCGGGGGCAGCGATGCCAGGTCGGTGGTCGCCAATCCATCGGCCCCGAATGATTGGACGAACCATTCGCCATGTCCGCCAGTCATGGCGACCGTGCAAGTCGGTTCATCTGTCTGCGCACGGGCCATGGCTGCAACCAGGGCAAGCGTTGGGTACCCGACCAACTGACACTGCCAGGCAAGCGCAAGGGCGCGCGCGGCAGCCAGGCCAACCCGAACTCCGGTGAAGCTGCCGGGACCAAGCGCCACAGCAATCCGGTCGGCTCGGCCCTTGTCAGGCAGAGCCGCGATCATCGGCACTAGTGCTTCGGCGTGGCCGCGGCCCAGCAGGCGGTAATCGCCCGCGATCAAACTGCGGTCGTCCAGCAAGGCAACTGAGCAGGCCTCAGTCGCGCTATCGATTACCAAGGTGCGCATTGCACTAATGCTTAGCGCGTCAGGCCATCCGATTGAAAGTGTCGAAATCGGGCCGCGGGCTGCGATCGAAGATCGAGGCGGGATCCCCATAACCCAAGGTCGAGATCATCACCGCCTTTAGGTTCGGTGTATCAGCAAGGAAGGCGGCGTCGACAGCGTCATTGGCAAAGCCGGTCATCGGTCCGGTGTCCAGGCCCAACGCGCGTGCCGCCATGATGAAATAGGCCGCCTGCAGCGATGTGTTCAGGAACGCTGAACGCTCCCGGAATTCGGCACTACCGGTAAACCAGGCCTTGGCATCGGCATGCGGGAACAGCCAGGGCAGGTTCTCATGAAATTCGGTATCCATCGCGATGATCACCGAAACCGGGGCCTTGAGGATCTTCTCCCCATTGGCGGGCATGGCGCAGGCAGCCAGCTTCGCCTTGGCTTCATCCGTGGTGCACCAGACCAGCCGTGCGGGCAGCTGGTTGGCGCTGGTCGGGCCCATCTTCATCAGGTCCCAGATCGCGTGAAGTTGCTCAGTGGCAACCGGCTTGTCGAGATAGCCGTTATAGCTGCGGGCCGAACGGAACAGCTGATCGAGCGCAGCATCGCTGAGCGGTTGCGACATGATTGATTTCCCCCTGTTGGAATGCTGCGGATCAGGCCGCGCGAACTTCGGTCACTTCGGGAACGTAATGCTTGAGCAGCCCTTCGATCCCCTGCTTGAGCGTTGCTGTTGATGACGGGCAGCCCGAACAGGCCCCCTGCATGGTCAGATAGACCACCCCATCCCGAAACCCGCGATAGGCAATATCGCCGCCATCGTTGGCGACGGCAGGGCGAATGCGGGTTTCTAGCAATTCCTTGATCTGGGCCACCACATCGGCATCGGCGGGATCATCGCCAAAATCCGCGTCGTCATCGGCGGGAACGGCAATGCCGCTGGCGCTGGGCGCATGGAACAGCGGGGCCTGGCTGACGAAATGATCGAGCAGGATGGCCACAACCTGCGGCTTCAAGGCTGACCAGTCGACCCCCGGTCCGGCAGTCACCGAAACGAAATCCCGCCCGAAAAACACGCCGGTTACGTCACCCAGGCTGAACAGGGCCTCGGCCAGAGGCGAGGCTGCTGCATCTTCCTCATCCCGGAAGTCGCGGGTGCCGGCGGGCATCACTTCCTGCCCGGGCAGGAACTTCAGCGTGGCCGGATTCGGGGTGGTTTCGGTTTCGATGAACATGAGGCGGATGTAGGCCTTTGCTGGGCGGGTTCAA
>JBEEIN010000163.1:0-3278 GCA_041169825.1 Pseudomonadota bacterium | reverse complement strand
AGCTGAATTAGTCGCCCGCTTTGCCGCGGACCTTGCGCGGCTTTGGCCAGGCGACGCAAGATTGGGACTGGCCGTCTCGGGCGGACCGGACAGTCTTGCCCTGCTGTTGCTGGCCCATGCTGCTGCGCCCGGGCGGATTGCAGCGGCGACGGTGGATCACGGCCTACGCCCGGCCAATGCGGAAGAAGCGGCCATGGTCGCCGATCTCTGCGCCACCCTGGGCGTGTCCCACGCAACGCTGGCCGTGACCTTGCCCCCAGGCAATGTCCAGGCCGAGGCGCGGGCCGCGCGCTATGCCGCATTGGCCGAATGGATGACGGCTTCCAGCACGGCCGGGCTCGCCACCGCGCATCATGCCGATGATCAGGCGGAAACGCTGGTTTTGCGGCTTAACCGCGGCAGCGGGGTGGCCGGGCTGGCAGGCGTGCGGGAGCGCGGCATGGTCCCGCAGACCAGTCTGGCACTCATTCGTCCGCTACTGGGGTGGCGACAGCGGGCATTGGCACAGGTGGTCGAAGCAGCAGATTTGAACCCCGCCAACGATCCCTCCAACCGGGATGACCGGTTTGACCGTGCACGCATTCGCAAGGTGCTGGCTGATGCCGATTGGCTCGATGTGCCGGCGCTGGCAGCAAGCGCCAGCCATCTCGCCGATGCCGACGCAGCGCTTGACTGGGCCGCCGCGCAAGAGTGGCAGGAAGGCGTGACGCGCGCACCGATGGGACTGGTTTACCGCCCGCAGGCTCCACGGGCGATTGCGCTGCGGGTCCTGGCCCGGATCGTCACTGAACTGGATGGCGAGGCCCCGCGCGGCGGTGCCGTGGCGCGATTGTTTGACAGCCTGGTTGCGCGTCAGCCCGCGTCCATCGGCGATCTGGTCGCTCGGCCGCTGCCCGAGGGCTGGAGCTTTTCAAAAGCCCCGCAACGCCGCAGCTAGCGGCGCGCCATGCCTTGTTGCTGCATCCGCCAGACCAGCTGGTCATAGCGGTCCTGGCCAAAGAACGGCTCACCCTGATAGACCATCAGCGGCACGCCATAGTGGCCACCCAGGCGCTGATCGGCCTCGTTCGCCTTGATAACCTCGTCAAGACGGGCGGCTTCGGCAGCTTGCGCTCCATCCATTTCGGCAAGGTCACACCCGACGCCCGCAAGCGCCTTGGCCAGGTGATCGCCTTCGTGCCAGCCGTCCGTTTCGCCCGACCAGATCAGGTGACTGATCGCTCGAAGCACCGGCAGCCCCTTGCCCTGTTCCGCCGCCAGCACGCCGAGCCGGGTCAGGCGGTGGATATGGGGTTGCTCCTTGGGATAGGTTCGCGTGGCATAGTCCATCACCACCGGATCGGGCCGCGGCCAGCGCAACGGCAGGCCAGCGAATTCGGCGCTGCGCACGCAGTCGCGCATCAGGTAGCTGGTCCACAGCGGATCGGCGTGGGCAAAGAATTCCGGCTGGCGCACCGCAATCGGTAGGACCGGACGGACGTTCACCTTGGCATCCCAATCCCGCTCAAGCTCGATCAGCTTGGGCACTACAATGTAGGAATAGGGGGAGCGGAACGACCAGAAGAGGTCAACAGTATGGGTCATGGCTATCGGTTCGCTTTCCTCGCGGGTCGGCTGGTCTTTTTGTGGGGCTTGCCGCCCCACCGCCTTCGGGCCATTAATCGCGCGATTAAAGGGAGAGTCAAATGAAGATCGATTCGAGCATCGCGGCGGTGGTGACCGGTGGCGCCTCTGGCTTAGGCCGGGCCACGGCCGAAGCCCTTGCCGCTGCCGGAGCAAAGGTCGCGATTTTTGATGTGAACGCCGAGAAGGGCGAGGAGGTTGCTAAGGCGACCGGCGGGATCTTCTGCCATGTCGACATCACGTCTGAGGAATCGGTCGTCGCCGGATTTGCCAAGGCCCGGGCGGCGCACGGGCAAGAGCGGATCACCGTCCACTGCGCCATGACCAGCCGCCGCGGCAAGACCTTGGCCTTTGACAAGGAAGCCGGAAGGCTGAAGCGGCTTTCGACTGAAGATTATGAATACGGCGTCCAGGGCATCCTCGTCGCCTCCTACCGGATCGCCTCGCTCTCGGCCGAAGGCATGGCGGGTCTGGAACCGCTCGAAGATGGTGAGCGCGGCTGCATCACGCTGACGGCATCTGTCGCGGCGCAGGATGGGCAGATTGGCCAGATAATCTACGGTTCGGCCAAAGCCGGGGTGAACGGCCTTGTGCTGCCCATGGCGCGCGACCTGTCGGACCTGGGCATCCGGGTCAATTCGATCATGCCGGGCATCTTTGCCACGCCGCTGATGCTGGGGGCCAAGCCGCAGGTGCTCGAAAGCCTGGCCGCTTCGGTGCCGTTCCCCAAGCGGCTGGGCAAGCCGGAGGAATTTGCCAGCCTGGCGCTGGAACTGGCCCGCAATACCTATTTCAACGCCCAGTGCATCCGCCTTGACGGCGCGATCCGCATGGCCCCCCGCTAAGGAGCAGTCGGCATGACCCAATCACCGTTCCGCGATGGCCTTCTTGAGGGCAAGGTGGCCTTCGTTGCCGGGGGCACTTCGGGCATCAACCTCGGCATCGCCAAACGCTTTGCCGAATTGGGGGCGAAGGTTGCGGTTTGTGGCCGCAATCCGGAAAAGGCCGCCAATGCCGCCGCCGAAATCGGCCAGGGTGCAATCGGCCTTTCCGCCGACGTGCGCGATTACGGCGCGATCCGCGGGGCGATGGAGCATGTCCGCAATGAGTTCGGCCTGCTCGACATCGTCATTTCCGGCGCCGCGGGAAACTTCCTCGCGCCGGTGCTGGGGATGAGCGCCAATGCCTTCAAGACGGTGGTCGACATTGACCTCAACGGCACCTTCAACGTGTTCAGAGGCTGTCACGATCTGCTGAACGTGCCCGGCGCGTCGCTGATCGCGATCACGGCGGGGCAAGCGGTCAATGCTGTCCAGCTTCAGGCCCATGCCTGCGCCGCCAAGGCGGGGATCAATCAGCTGATCCGGGTCCTGGCACTGGAATGGGGCCCCGAGGTGCGGGTCAACGGTATCTCGCCCGGCCCGATCGCCAACACCGAGGGCATGGCCCGGCTCGCGCCCGATGATTCATCGCGGCAGAAGCACTATGACCGGATTGCGATGAAGCGCTGGGGCGAGATTGAAGAGATTGCTGAAGGTGCGGTGTTCCTGTGCTCTGATGCGGCCCGCTATATCACCGGGACCATCCTGGACATCGATGGCGGCAGCCAGATCGGCGATGCGACGCCCCGTTCGCTGGACCGGGGGCTGGCCTGA
>JBEEIN010000162.1:0-3612 GCA_041169825.1 Pseudomonadota bacterium | reverse complement strand
CGCTGGCGGCTCAATCGGCGGATCGGGATGATGGAGAACTCCGTCAAGGCCAGCTCGATGGGCCAGCCCACCACCTATGCAACCACCTCACAACTCGACGAAGCCGATAAGGATCCGCTCTGACCATGTCGAACCCGATCTACCTTGCGCTCGACGTTCCGCAGCTGGCTGCGGCGGAGGCACTGGCCCGCAAGGTGAAGGACCATGTCGGCGGGCTGAAGCTGGGCCTCGAATTCTTTTGCGCCCATGGCCACCACGGCGTGCACGAAATCGCCAAGATCGGCCTGCCGATCTTCCTTGATCTGAAACTGCACGACATTCCCAATACCGTCGCTGCGGCAATGCAGGCGATCCACGTGCTGGAACCGGCGATCGTCACCATCCATGCCTCTGGCGGTCGGGCCATGATGGAAGACGCGAAGGCTGCAGCGGGCGAGCACACCAAGGTGGTGGGCGTGACCCTGCTGACCAGCCTTGACGAAAGCGACATGGCCGCGACCGGGATCGGCGGATCGGCCAACGATCAGGTCATGCGGCTGGCGGACCTTGCGCATTCGGCTGGACTCGACGGGATTGTCTGTTCGGGTCACGAAGTTGGTGCCGTGCACCGGCAATGGAAGGACGGGTTCTTCGTCGTTCCCGGCCTGCGCCCGGCGGGCGGCGCCATGGGCGACCAGAAGCGCGCCGTTACGCCGCGCGAAGCCCGCGATAACGGCGCTTCGGTGCTCGTGATCGGCCGCCCGATCAGCCGCGCCGAAGATCCCGTCGCGGCGGCGCGGGCAATTGAGGCAACGCTATAGTATTTTCTCTGGTTCAGCCAAGCGAAAGCTGGCAACACGCATTGGTGCGGGACAAGGAGAAGACCATGAAATTGCTTCGCTTCGCACTGGCTCCGCTTGCTTTGGCGGCAGCTGCCCCGGTTCTTGCCCAAGCGCAGACCACGGCGCCGGCCGCAGCCACCACCCTTTTGTCCCTGAACGCCGAAGGCCGCTCGATCCGCAAGCCGGACCTGGCCGTTTTCAATGCCGGGGTAACCAGTCAGGGCAAGACCGCTGCCGCCGCGCTGGCTGCGAATTCGGCTGACATGAACCGCGTTATGGCAGCGCTGAAGGCGGCAGGCATTGCCGATCGCGATATCCAGACCAGCAATCTCAGCATCAATCCAACCTATTCGCAGCAGGTCGTGCGCAGCGACGGCCACGTCGAAGAGACCGCGCCGCGGATCGTCGGCTATCAGGTCAACAACCAGGTGATCGTTCGCCAGCGCAAGCTGGCCGATTATGGCCGCGTTCTCGATACGTTGGTCAGTGCCGGGGCCAACCAGATCAACGGCCCCAGCTTTGAGCTGGATGACAGTGATGCCGCCATGGACGAAGCGCGCACTGCGGCCATGACCAAGGCCCGCCAGCGGGCCGAGCTTTATGCCCGTGCGGCAGGGCTGAAGATCAAGCGGATCGTCTCGATCAGCGAGGGCGGCGGCTACAGTCCGCAGCCGATGCCGGTTCTCTATGCCAAGATGGCCATGGCGGATGCGGCACCAACCCCGGTTGCGCCGGGCGAGGTCGGGCTGACGGCCTCCGTCTCGGTGCAGTTCGAACTGGCACCCTAGGGCTGCACGCGTTAGGGGGCGGCGATGCCCGCCCCCATGATCAAGCTCTGCGGATTGACCGACGGCACCGCCCTTGATGCGGCGATCGCCGCGCGCGCAGACTTTGCGGGCTTCAATTTCTACCCCCCTTCCCCGCGTTTTCTGGACTTGGCCAAGGCGGCCGAACTCGGCGCGCGAGCGGCGGGCCGGATTGGCCGCGTTGGCGTGTTTGTCGATGCCGATGACCGGGCCATAGCCGAAGCCGTGGCCGCGGCCCGGCTCGATGCGATCCAGCTGCACGGCAACGAGACCCCGCACCGGGCGGCGGAATTGCGCAGCCGTTTCGACTTACCCGTCTGGCGCGTGGTGGGGGTTTCCAAGGCCGAAGACATCGACAAGGCGGCGGACTATACCGGGGCCGCAGACTTTATCCTGTTTGACGCCAAGACGCCCAAGGGCACCCTGCCCGGCGGCATGGGGCTGGCCTTTGACTGGACCCTGCTGACCAACCTGAAGCTGGCCCTGCCCTGGGGCCTGGCCGGCGGCCTGAACCCGGGCAACGTGACCGAAGCCGTCCATCTGACAGCTGCGCCGCTAGTTGACGCGGCCTCTGGGATCGAGAGTGCACCGGGCGTGAAGGACCCTGCGCTGATCGCCGCCTTCTGCGCGGCGGCGCGATCCTGAGCCGAATGGCCCAGCGGACCGCTGGACACCGGCCGAAATCGGTGCCAAGCGCCCCGGCATGAGCACGGCCAATTCCTATCGCAATCAGCCTGACGAGCGCGGCCATTTTGGCCAGTTCGGCGGCCGCTATGTCGCCGAAACGCTGATGCCGCTGATCCTCGATCTTGAGCAGAACTACCGCGCGGCCAAGGCCGACCCGGCGTTTCAGGCCGAGTTTGACGATCTGCTGGAACACTATGTTGGCCGCCCCAGCCCGCTCTATTTCGCGCCCCGCCTGACCGAGGAGCTTGGCGGCGCACAGGTGTGGTTCAAGCGCGACGAGCTGAACCACACGGGCGCGCACAAGATCAACAACTGTATCGGCCAGATCCTGCTGGCGATCCGCATGGGCAAGACCCGGATCATCGCCGAGACCGGCGCGGGGCAGCACGGGGTTGCCACGGCAACGGTCTGCGCCCGGTTCGGCCTGCCCTGCGTGGTCTACATGGGCGCAACCGACGTGGCCCGCCAGGCGCCCAACGTGTTCCGGATGAAATTGCTCGGCGCCGAAGTGGTGCCGGTCACTTCGGGCGCGGCGACGCTGAAGGACGCGATGAACGAGGCGCTGCGCGACTGGGTCGCCAATGTCCATGACACCTTCTACATCATCGGCACGGCGGCCGGGCCGCACCCCTATCCCGAGCTGGTCCGCGATTTCCAATCGGTGATCGGCAAGGAAGCCCGGGCCCAGATGCTGGCCCGCACCGGCAAGCTGCCCGACCTGCTGGTTGCGGCGATTGGCGGGGGCAGCAATGCGATTGGCCTGTTCCATCCGTTCCTCGATGATCCGTCGGTCAAGATGCTGGGCGTTGAAGCGGCGGGTCATGGGCTCGACAAGGAACATGCCGCCTCGCTGGCGGGCGGGCGCCCCGGTATCCTTCACGGCAATAAGACCTACCTGTTGCAGGATGCGGACGGCCAGATCACCGAAGGCCACTCGATCAGCGCGGGTCTCGACTATCCGGGGATCGGGCCGGAGCATTCCTGGCTCAAGGAGATCGGCCGGGTCGATTACACCAGCGTGACCGATACCGAAGCGCTCGAAGGCTTCCAGCTGCTCTGCCGGACCGAGGGGATCATCCCCGCGCTGGAGCCCAGCCACGCGATTGCCGCGGTTACCAAGGTGGCCCCGACCATGAGCAAGGACCAGATCATTCTGGTCAACCTCTGCGGGCGGGGCGACAAGGACATCTTCTCGGTTGCAGAGCATCTGGGGGTGGAGCTGTAAATAGCCCTCTCCCCTTCAGGGGAGAGGGTTGGGAGTGGGGCATGCGAGACGCCAGACTGACTGCCTTCGCCCG